>CAYQFW010000102.1:0-5025 GCA_964416955.1 uncultured Ruminococcus sp. | reverse complement strand
CTTCACCTGTGCGGCATTGCGGGTCGAGACGGTCTTCTTCCAATTCAGGAATAGAGTCTATCTCCCCTTCTATGTATTTCACAAGCATTTCTTTACAGTGGGTAATTCTGCGGGCAAGACCGCCCAAGCGGATATCCTGCACTTCAAAGCCCTGCGGCTTGTTTTCATACATCCATTGCTTTTCATACGCGGTATAGAAACCGTCAACCAAAATCGGCAAGGTTTCATAATCGGGTACCAACGCCTTTAATGCATCAATATCCTTTTCTAAGTAAGCTTTACGGGTTTTGCAACCTAACTCAACCTTTATCGACATCATTTTACAAAATTCGGTCATGGTTTCAAACAGATAGCCATACTCAGAATGTGTAACCAATTTTTGAAGCTTAGGCACCAATGCGCCGTACTTTTCGTTCTCACCTGCAGGAACTAACGCATCATAAAGACCGATAAATACATCATTATAAAGAAAATAGTTATCGGAAGTCACACAGCAATCGTCTTCGCAGTCACGCTGAGTACCTGTTAAATCAAGAAGCATAAAATCGTCAAACTCAATACCGAACATTTCTTTGAAATTAGCCTTGATTTCAGCTTCGTCAGTAATACCCTTTGCTAACTGAGCGGTATAGAACATAGACGGAATAACATTGAACTTAGAACATTCGCTGCCGTTATCGCCCCACATTGTCATAACAACATTCTTAATGCCGTTCTTATAACAAGCCTCAAAAGCCAGCTTTGTTGTATAAATACTGAACTGATTACGCGGAGCAAAGCCTGTCCAGGTCCAAAGTCCGCCCGCAAACCATGAGTTCGGCTTCAAGTAATTATAGGTATCCATTATTAAGTCGTAAACTTCGAACTTGGTTGAATAATAATCCCAATACACAAGTGAAACACCATCGGGAATTTTATCTTTATTATTACGTACATCTAAAAGTTCTTGCTTATCGTAAGGTTTATTGTTGCACATACGGGTAAATAAATCATTACCAAAGTACATATCACCCCACATCAAAAGCTCAAGACCGCGTTCTTTTGCCATATCACAAATACGCTGTAAATGTTCAGACATAATATCAACATAAGGGCGGAAACCGTGTTTATTAAGGTATTTACCGCGGCCAAGACGAATTGCTTCGTCAAAACCGATATTTACAACCCTTGACCTGAAACAAGAAGTTACCGTATCAATCATTTCACCAATAAATTTATATGTTTCTTCATTATCAACAAGTAAAATGTTATCGATATCATTGATTTTTGCAAATTCGGGCCAACGGAAAATTCTCTCTAAATGCGCTAAGCACTGAATACAAGGAATAACTTCAATACCCTTAGCGTATGCGTAATCGTCAATTTCCTTTAATTCTTCTTGTGAGTATCTACCGCGACCAAGTCCAAAATAAGGACGTGTTTTAATTTCGTAAGTATCTTCGATATAAAGCATAAGGCAGTTATAGCCCATTTTTTCGATTAAATCGATATACTTTTTAACCATCTCAGGTTTCATAACCGCATTACGCGATGCATCAAGCATAATTCCAAGACGTTCAATTTTACCGTTATTCATAATAATACCACCTTTGGTATGAATTTTAAGATAATTATCCAAAGGCTTCTCCTCGAGGAGAAGCTGTCGAACAAAGTGAGACTGATGAGGTGTTAATTTTCCACCTCATCCACCGCTAACGCGGTCCCCCCTTCTCCTCAAGGAGAAGGCTTTTATTAAACTACAGGGGGAACCAAAGGTCCCCCCTGCATTTAAATTATTTATTGTTGTTGTTCAGTTGGTTCGGTTTTTTTCTTTTTGATTATAAGGAAGAAAATCAAACCTGCAACAACTACCAAAGCAACAACTGACGCGATGATTACCCAAATAATCCAACCGTTGTTAGCGGCGTCAGCATCGTCAATCTTTGGCGGATCATACTTAAGTTTAACTGTTACATCAGCGTTTTCAACGATTTCCACTTCGGTAAAGGTGTATTCTGAACCGTCTGAAAGAACAGTGTAGATTCTGTATTTACCAACAGGCAAATTCTTAAATCCAAATTCACCGTTCTCGTTAGAAGTAACCTGACCGTTTATACCTTCAAGGTAAATTCTAACACCCTTAACTGTTTGAGCATAAGGAGTATATACTGTGCCGAAAAGGTTACCGCTTTGATTGATTTCTTCAACTTCATCACCCGGGTCAACCTCTTCATAATCGGCAACAGGAGCAATTACTGTCGGAGTTGTGTCAACATCAGTGTCAACAGTAGTGTTAGATAGGTTAGAAAGGTCTGTTGTGATGTTAAAGGTTACAACTTCATTTTCAGCGATATATTGTGAATAGCCTGTAAAGATATTTTCAGTACCGTTTACAATATAAAGTTCATAGAAGCCTGTAGCAATCTTCTTGCCAACATAACCTTCAACCTCTTTACCGAATGTGAACTTACCTTTGGAGTTTGTTGTAGCGGTATATTCAGCTTCATCAGAGAGTAACAACATCTTAATACCCTTAACTGGATTTCCTTCTTGGTCTTTGAAGATACCGCCTGCAGAAGCGTATGTTAAAACAATTTCTTCTTCAATAATATCTTCGTCGTTCCACCATTTGCCGTCGTCAGGGTTAGACAATCTGATAAGTTCTTCAATATATTCTTCGCTGTAGTTTACGATTTCTAACTTCTGGTAATTATAATCCCAAAGAACAACGCCTGTACCACCACGGACACCTGTGAAAGTACCGCCCCAGAAAGACATATCAAGAGCTACACCATCAAGACCGTCATGGAAATTATAATTCTTTTCAAAACATTCAGTCTTTTCAGGGTCATTCTTGTTGTAAACTGTACGGTCGAAGATAACACCTTCTGAATATGAGTACAAGTTTACACCAAAGAATGCTGTTGAACCGTGACTATAATCTTCAGGAATTGTAGCTTCGCAAACAATCCTGTAATAGTTGCCAATCTTTTCTTCCGAAACAATTACAGGTGTGCAGGTCACACCGCGGTCACCGTCATCGCGAACACAAGGTGTCATATCTTCATAAAGGTTACAGTAAATGCTGAACTCAAATACGTAAGTTTCACCAGGAGTTACTTTTGCACGGGTTGCCAAGTGGTGACCACCACCCGCTGTCGAGAAGTAAAGCATCTTGTGAGATTCGTCAACCAAATATGGAAGCGATTCATCAGAAACGGTGTAAGCACCGCTTTCCAATTCAACATAGCCTTTCTTAAAGACTTGCTGCTCTTCAACTTCAACCTGACGAACATAAGCTTTTCTGCCGTCTTTGATTGCAAACTTACCGCTCTTATTGGTAAACTGAACAAAATCATCATCATCTGCAGCGTTGGTAATATACCACTTACCGCCCGCAACTTCAAGAGCGTTAAACTTGGTTTGTGTTGAGTAAGGAAGCAATACGCTATCGTCAACAATAGTCTGCAAAGCACCGTTCATTGTAACAGTTGACTTTGCATCTTGTGAGAATGAGAATGACTTGGCTTTAAGTACAGTAATATTAAGATTGCCGTTATATATATAGGTGGTTTCTTGCTGTCCGCCACCGCCGAATCGAATAGCAGCATTAGTATCAGCATTATCATATACAATGTTGATATCACCATTATAAGTACCGCTATGATATTCTGAACCAAGTGTCAATGTGCTGGCAGCAAATTCACCTTTAATAGTAATATTTACATCTTTATCAATCACAGAGGGTGAAGAACCGAGACCAATGTATGCTGTAGGAACATTGATATAACTTCCTTCATCAAATACAACATCATTGTGACCTAAACGGAACGAACTCCAGGTATAACCTTGTTGAAGTTCCACGCTCTTAAAGACTGTGTTACCCTGAAGATTAATAGAGTTATATCTGTAAATTACAGGTCTTTCGCCTTCCATAGCGGCATCGAACACTACTGTGCAAGAATAAGCTAAAGTAGAATCTGAAGATATTGTCTTGTTACTCGCATCTAAAACAGAATTATCCCAGTTTACCATATCGCCCATAATATATACATTGGCGATATCTATATCAGCCATATTATCCTGTGCGATAAGTCTTGTAACATCGGCAAAAGATTTAACAGGGTTCTTCTGAGTACCTGCATTAGCAGGACGAGTGCCCGAAACAACTTCAACACCGCTGGAGCTTATATAATAATCTCTGATAATCGGGTCTCTGTCGATACGAACTTCGTATGCACCGGGAGAAAGGGTTAAGAAACCGTTTTCGGCATAAATTGAATTGCCGTCAGCATCAACTGCATAAACCAAATATGAAGGATTTGAAGGAGTTACTTCAAACTTACCGATAGTTTCGGTAACTTTAATCAAATCAACTTCGCCCGATTTGTTGTTAAGAATATACTTATTATCGCACTCAACGGCTGCAATACTCGAATCTTCAAGTTTCAAAACAGAAGTTGTTGAGTTGATGATATTTAATGCACCCTCAACATAAACCTTTTCGCCATACTTGAAGCTTGCAACACTTGCAGCTTTTCTGATGTTGATATTAAGGTTCTTTTTAAAGGTTGTTTTGCCGTTTGATGCACCACTGTCTGACGCATTCAAATAAATATGCGGAGAAGCTGAATCTTTATCGATTAAAAGATTTACATCTTCGGTATAAGTCATTTCTGAACGGCTGAGGTTTGATACCGAAACAGCGTAAGGAATGTTACAATGAATTTCAACATTCTGTCCTGCAACGGTTCTTGGGTCGCTGCCAACACCAAAGAAGAATGTTGTACCGTAACCAACAGTAAATGTAACGCCTTCGCCTAAAACAACATTACAGCTGTTAAATAAAATATTTTTCCACTGTCCTGCATTGTTATCGATTTCAACATTATCATAAACGGTTTTTGAGCCTTGGTTATTAGCAAGTGTCATACCGCCGTCAATCATAATCTTTGTTCTTTCGTCATATTTATCCGAAAAAACAAAAAGTTCAAAATAATGAGAAGGTAATGTTCCTAACTAAACATAAACGCCCTTTAATAATAT
>CAYQFW010000101.1:0-5140 GCA_964416955.1 uncultured Ruminococcus sp. | reverse complement strand
TCCTCGTATTCTTCATACTCTGTATGGGTATGCGGCAGTAATTCACCTTCGGTTTCGCCGCATTCCGAACAGGTTTTAAGTTCGGTACAAGTAGCGTCTTCCCAGTCGTGTCCTAATGCTGTACCTACAGCTACGCGGAAAATTTCATCCTCGCCACATTCGTCACAGTAAGAAACCTCAACGGCATCTTCTGTACAGGTTGCATCCTCATATTCTTCATACATAGTATGAGTATGCGGTACCGGTTCACCCTCGGTGGCACCACATTCAGAACAAGTCTTAGGTGCTTCGCATGTAGCGTCTTCCCATTCGTGTTCTGACATAGTGTTCTCTGCTACACGGGTATCTTCAACATCTGAACACAAATCACAAACTGCTGTTTCAGTACCGTCTTTGGTACAAGTAGCGTCATCATTATATTCATAATCAGTAAACTTGTGTTCAAGTTTCACACCTTCGGTCATGCCGCATTCCGAACAAGTCTTGGGCGACTGACAAGTTGCTTCCTGCCAATCGTGTTCACAAATACCATAATGCCACTCTGCAGTAAGCAATTGTTCATTATTATATCCGATAGAAATTTGTTGCGCCTGTTCTTCTGTACCGCTGTAATATACATCTGTAAGGCCATAACATTTTGCAAATGCCCAGTCACCGATAGTCTTAATACTTGTCGGCAATGTAACGCTTACAAGATTATCATAATCTCCAAATGCATAATCGGCAATAATTTCGGTACCGTCTTCAACTGCAATTCGAGTTTCTTCAGGCATATCACCTTTATAGTGATACAGTACATTTTCAAGATATACCACACCGTCAGGTTGGCTTACATACCAAGCACTTCCGTGGAAAGCAAAACCATCAATACTCTCAAGACTATCAGGAAGGTCGATATTCATAAGGTTTTTACTGTTTTCAAAACACTTATACGTAATATCGGTTACACTTTCAGGTAAATCAAGTGTTTCAATCTCTATTCCCGTGAAGGCTTTTTCCTCAATTTCAGAAACACCCTCGGCGAATTCAAGATTTTGAATCCTGGTATCAGTAAACGCGTTCACACCAATATACTGAACACTTTCAGGAATAAACAATGCTTTAAGATTACTGCTTAAAAAGGCACCCCTATCAATTGTTGTAAGACCATTACCCAAATCTATTGTTTCAAGAAGTGAATCATAGAAAGCATAGGAACAAATTATTCTCATACTATCCGGCAATTTGACATCTTTAATATTAGTGCCTGCAAATGCAGAAGACTGAATTTCCTGAACGCCTTCGGCAAAAGTAACTTCTTCCAAATCGGAATTGCTGAACGCACTATATCCGACACTCGTAACGCCCGAAGGAATATCAGCTTTCTTAATTCCGCTGTTGGCAAATGCGCGTTCACCCAAGATTTGAAGTTGTGACGGAATTTCAATATCAACAAGGTTATCACAACCTTCAAAAGCACTCTGAGAAATTGCTGTTAAAGTATCGGGAAGAACCACTTTTGTAAGATTGTCACTTTCTGCAAATGCGTAATAAACGATTTCGCTTACATTATTAGATACCGTAATTTCGGAAAGACTGCTGTTTATAAACGCCTTGTTGCTGATAGTTGTTACTGTATCAGGCATTACATAACTACCTGTTTTAGCCGAATCGCAAGAATAAATTATCGTCTTTTCTTTATTGTAAAGAATTCCGTCTTCCTGCAAATAGCCCGTATCCGCGCCGTTTAAATCAATTTCAAACTTGTATGAACCGTTTACATAAATGTTAATATCGGTAACTGTTGAAGGTACAATATGTTTAGTGGTTTTTGCAAGCGGAATAGCAACCATCTTGGTTATTGCTTTATCGTAAACAATACCGTCAATTGAAATATAATCCGAATTATTTTCAGAAACTGCAATTTCTTTCAAATCATAACAATATTTGAACATTGAGTTTTTAAGCAAAGTAACGCCTGCACCAATTGTAATTTTTTCAAGTCCGTTACAATAATAAAGCATTTCATTGGAAATTGAAGTTACACAATCAGGAATAACGATTTCCTTACATATACTGCCGTCTAAAGAAATAACCGCCGTTACAGGATATCCGCCAAGAGTTTCTGGAATTGTGAGAACATCAGCAGTTTCTGAGCGAGAAACACCGATAACAATAGCACAATCATTCTGTACCATATACTTAAAGCCGTTATCAACATTCTGTTCAAGGATAGAAATGCTTACCTCTGCCGTGTGTCCCAAAACGGTAATGGTTTCTGTATATGTATTTCCGGGCAGCCATTGATTATAGCCGTTTTGACTATTGGTATAATCCGCGCAATATTCTACGCCATTATAATAAAACCATCTGCCATCCGTTTCAATAACAGTACCGTCTTTCAATGTAACGGTATATGAAAACTTATCACTATCTACCCACTCGTAATAATAATACTCTTGTTCATTATCACAATCATCCCAATAAGTGCTCCAGCAACCGTCGGTTTCAGCAGGGATAATTATAGGTTCAACAACCACACTTTCTACAGGAGATTCAATTATAGTTATCGAAACTTCTGTGGTATAGCCCATAACTGTAATTGTAGCCGTATAAGTATTTCCTGCTTCCCACTGATTATCAAAGCTTTGACTATCGCATTCCTCTAAATAATACCATTCCTCGTAATATTCAAAGCCAGAACCTTTGTTTTTAATCTCTGTTCCGTCTTTAAATTTAACTATATACGAAATTGAATTACGCCAGGAATATCTATAATATTTTTCGAAATCCTGGGCATCCTCATTCCAAACAAAATCATAATCGCCGTTAGTGCTTTCAATAATACTAATCGGTTCAACAGTAATACTTTCAATAGGACATTCTACAACAGAAATCTTAATATCGGTTGTAAAGCCCATAACAGAAATGGTTGCGGTGTATGTGTTGCCGACTGTCCAACGGTTATCTTCGTTCTGTGTAACCGAAATTTCCGGATAATACCATATACCGTCGCACCAAAAACTAAAATCAGAATTAGAAGTATCAACATAGCAATCTAAAACTTGACCATCCGACATTGTAACGGTAATAGACGGAATTTCCCAATACCAATCGCTGTAGTAATAGTATTCGCTGCCGTCAGCGGCTTCCGCCATATAGCCGTCTGTATTTTCGAAAACTTCAACCTTTCCAAACTCAATTCCCGAAATTGTGGGTTTCTTTGTAACTTTAACAGAATATGTAAAGCTTTCGTCGTACTCATGCCAAGTAGAAAGATAATAGGTTTTGCCTGCCTCGAGTTCATAGCTTACTTCAAATCCGCAATAGGTTCCGTCAATACAATAAAAATCAGAATCATCAAGATGTGCGTAAATTTCATCTTCACACATTGAGGATTCAAACTTATATATTCCGTCTTCTTGCGGAGTGAATTTCAAATAAGCATATTCGTCACGCACAGCATTTTCAACTATATACCACTCGTCAAGAGCCATCTGCGGCGCTTGCATTTCAGTAATTGTAACATCTACACTATACTCTTGTTCCATTACGGTTAATGTCACAGTATAAGTGTTGCCGGCATTCCATATTTCTCCGTCATGCTGAGAATCATAGGAAGTAATATTAAAGCTTCTGCCTTCAAATTCAACCGTAGCGTTTTCTGAACCTTCGGTTGTACCGCTTATAACATTACCGTCTTTAAGTATAATATTGTAAGATAATCTATTCAAATACTCATATCTGTAATAATTTATTTCTTTCTCGGCTTCTTCGTCATAATAACAACTCCAGAAACCGCCTGTCTTTTCGCGGATAGTTACATGATTAAATTCGATACGGTCGATGGGATTTTCGATAATTGTTATCGGAACCTCTACCGTCTTGCCCCAAAGCGAAACCGTTTCGGTATAGGTGTTACCTACAGTCCATTTAACACCTGAATTAAACTGATTATCGCTGGTTTCAAGATAATAACTTTCGTCCTCATAATAGAACCGGCTTCCGCGTCCTTCCAAAACAGTACCATCTTTAAAGTTAATGGTGTATGCCAACGGATTAGGCGAATACCAAGTATATCTATAGCATTCTTCCCATTCTTCAGTTTCGTTATTCCAATAATTACCCCAATAACCGTCGGTATTTTCGAACAACTCAACGGGATTAACGGTAATGCTGTCGATAGGAGATTCTTTAATATAAATTTCTATTTCAGCTTCAATTCCTACTACAGAAATTGTCGCAGTATAAGTTTCACCCGCTACCCAACGGTTGTCTTCGTCCTGAACAGCCGAAATTTCGGGATAATATAATATATCGTCACACCAAAAACTTAAATCCGAATTTCCTTTGTTAATCCAACATTCATAAGTCTCACCATTAGATAATGTAACCTTTGCAGAAGGAATTTGCCAATACCAGTTGCTGTAATAATAATATTTTGAACCATCTTCAGCTTCCATCATATAACCATTGGTGTTTTCAAAAATTTCAATATCAGCAATTTCAATAGCGGTAATTTCAGGGCTTTTTGTAACCTTTACAGAATAGTTGTAATCCTCGCCGTAATATTCGTGCCATGTTGCAAAATAATACTTTTTACCTGCTTGAAGTTCAACCTTCATTTTAAAGCCGCAATAACTACCTGTTATGCTTTGCATATTAGAATTATAAAGCTGAGCATAGATTTCTGCATCATTTGGAACCGACTCAAAAATATATGTTCCGTCTTCTTCGGGAGTAAAGGTGAGATATGCTTCTTCGCCTGCATCAGAAATTGTAACCTCTTGCTCTTCGCTCATAGCAAATTCAGGTACTTGCATTTCGTTAACTGTTACTTTAACTTCAGAAGTTAAACCTAAAACCGAAACTGTTATGGTATAGGTATTTCCCTTTGCCCACTGATTAGAATAACCCTGATCATCTTCAATAGCCATCCAATAATATTCACCGTTAAATTTAATACAAGGTTCCACGCTCATTCCTTTGGTTGAACCTTCTATTACTTGGCCGTTTTTAAGAGTAATGGCATACGACAGTTTATCGGCATAGATATATCTGTAATATTCACCTTCTTCGCCGCTTTCTTCATTCCAATACCAAGCCCAATAACCGTCAATTCTTTCATTTAAACTTATAGGTTCAAATTCAATTTTTTCAA
>CAYQFW010000100.1:0-5200 GCA_964416955.1 uncultured Ruminococcus sp. | reverse complement strand
TTCTCTGCACTCACAAGCGAAGAAATTAAAGCAGTTGAAGAATATGTTAACAACGCAATTTTAAATGCTATAACAGTAGAAAATACCGAAATGCCCATTAGTGATGCTAAAAAGCTTGGCGCTATGGCTTTGTTTGGCGAGAAGTACGGCGATGTTGTTCGCGTAGTTAACGCTAAGGACGTATCGGTCGAACTTTGCGGCGGTACCCACGTTGACAACACTTCAAAGCTTGGTCTTTTCCATATCAATTCCGAATCGAGCGTTGCCGCAGGTGTACGCCGTATTGAAGCGGTTACAGGTGCAAATGTACTCTCGGTTATTGAAAATTATATTAAACTTGCTACCGACACTGCCGATGCTTTAAAGGTTGCAAATATTAACGACATTGCAAAGCGTGCAGTTCAGGTTACAACCGAGCTTAAAGAAACCCAAAAGAACCTCGAAAAAGCCGAAGCACAGCTTGCTAACGCTAAGATGGGCAGTATTTTGGACGGTGCAACAGTTGTAAACGGCATACGTGTTATTGCAAAAGAACTCAGCGGTGCTGATGCAAATGAACTTCGCAAGATGAGCGACATCGTAAAGGCTGACAATGCCGATGCTGTTGCTGTTTTCGCTTGTGTCAACGGCGAAAAGCTCACATTCTGTGCGGCTTGCGGTAAGGATGCACTATCCCGTGGCGTTCACGCAGGTAACTTAGTACGCGAAATTGCAAAACTCACAGGCGGTAACGGCGGCGGCAAGCCCGACAGCGCTATGGCAGGCGGTAAAGATGTTTCAAAACTCGGCGTTGCGCTTGAAAGTGTTGTATCCCTTGTAGAAAATCAATTAAAATAAGGTGATAATATGAACGATTGCTTATTTTGTAAAATTATAAAAGGCGAAATTCCCAGTACTAAAATTTATGAAAATGAATTTGTGTATGCTTTCGCCGACATAGAGCCTCAGGCTCCTTTCCACGCTATAATCGTGCCGAAAATTCATATCGCTTCTGCCAACGATATTTCATCACAAAACAGTGATTATATTGCTAAAATTTTCGAGGCAATTGCCGAAATCGCAAAACATGAAAATTTAGAAAACGGCTACCGCGTTGTTAACAACTGCGGCAAAGACGGCGGACAGACCGTTGGTCACATCCATTTCCATTTATTAGCACGTAGAAATTTAGCTTGGCCTCCGGGCTGATTTAAGGAGAGAAATTTATGAAAAAAGATATTACTTTAGTTGTTATGGCGGCAGGTATGGGCAGTCGATTTGGCGGTCTTAAACAAATCGAGCCCGTAGGTCGTAACGGCGAGGCTATACTCGACTTTTCGGTTTATGACGCTATTAAAGCAGGCTTTACAAAGGTTGTTTTTGTAATAAAACACGCTATTGAAAAAGATTTCAAAGAATTTGTCGGCAAGCGTATTGAAAAGAAAATCAAGGTAGAATACGTTTTCCAAGAAATCGATGTTTTGCCCGAAGGTTTCACCTGTCCTGCTGACCGCGAAAAACCTTGGGGCACAGCCCACGCAATTCTTTGCTGTAAAGATGTTGTAAAAGAACCCTTTGCAGTAGTAAATGCCGACGACTTCTACGGACGCTCTGCTTTCGCGCAGATTGCCGACTATCTACGCCAGGAAGACAAAAACTATTGTATGGTAGGCTTCCGTCTTGTAAATACCTTGACCGAAAACGGTCACGTTTCGCGTGGTGTTTGTGTAACAGACGAAAATGACAATTTAACATCTGTTACCGAGCGCACAAAGATTATTGACTGTAAGTTTACCGAAGACGACGGCAAAACCTGGGAGCCCTTATCTCCCGATACCGTTGTTTCAATGAACCTTTGGGGCTTTATGCCTGATATTTTCGGTTATATCGAAAAAGGCTTTGTTGATTTTCTTAATGAAAAAATCAACGTCCCCAAAAGCGAATACTATTTACCAAGCGTTGTATCTTCCCTTATAGAAAAAGGCGAAAAGGAAGTTAAAGTTCTTGTAGCCGAAGATAAATGGTACGGCGTTACATACAAAGAAGATAAGAACCAAGTTGTAAATGCTATCGGCGCCATGATTGACGCAGGTATGTATGATAATATTTAATTCTAGGAGCGATTTTTATGAAATTCATTACTGTAGAAAATTATGAGGCTTTAAGCCGCAAAGCAGCCGCTATTATCGCTGCCCAAGTTATTTCTAAGCCCAATTGCGTTTTAGGTTTGGCTACAGGTTCTTCACCTGTTGGCACATATAAAAACCTCATTGAATGGTGCAAAAACGGCGACCTTGATTTTTCAGCTGTTACTTCCATCAACCTTGACGAATATACAGGTCTCGACGGCTCTAACGACCAAAGCTATCGTTACTTTATGAACAACAACCTTTTTGACCACGTTAATATCGACAAGTCAAAAACCTTTGTTCCCAACGGCAAAGCAACCGATTTAGAGGCAGAATGTGAAGCTTACGACAAGCGCATTTACGAAATGGGCATTGATATTCAGCTTTTGGGTATCGGTCTCGACGGTCACATCGGTTTTAACGAACCTGACGAATTCTTCACAAAAGAAACCCACTTAGTAACCCTTGACCAATCTACCATTGAAGCAAACTCCCGCTTCTTTGAAAGCATTGATGATGTTCCGAAGACTGCTGTTACTATGGGTATGGGCGGTATTATGTCGGCTAAAAAGGTATTGCTTATAGCTAACGGGGCCGCCAAGAAGGAAATTTTAGAAAAAGCCTTCTTTGGTCCTATTGACCCCAAGGTTCCTGCTTCTATTTTGCAGTTACACCCTGATGTTACTGTTATTTTTAGTGAAAATTAAGGAGTAAACCATGAAGTTTAAAAAGACAAGAGGTTTAATAAACGAATTCAAGGCGTTTGTAATGCGCGGTAATGTTATTGATATGGCTGTCGGTGTTATTGTTGCAGGCGCTTTCGGTAAAATCACCACAAGTATTGTAAACGATGTATTTATGCCGTTTATAGGTTGGCTTATCGGCGGTTTCGATTTAAGTAAACTTAACATTGTTCTCTCCCCCGAAACTGTTGACGCCGCTGGAAATGTTGTTCCCGCAGTAACTATTGGTATCGGTACACTTTTGGTTACTATCATCGACTTTTTGATTATCTCTTTAATTGTGTTTATGATAATCAAGGTTTTTGCTAAGGCAAAAGAAATTTCCGAAAAAGCAAGAGAAAAGCAAGCTGAAGAGGAAGTAGTAGAAGAACCCAAGCCTACTACCGAAGAGCTTTTAACTCAGATTCTTGAAGAAATCAAGAAAAAATAATTTTAAAAACCGACAAGAAATTTTCTCTTGTCGGTTTTTTTGGTAGAAAATTGCAATAATTTATCTCTTAAAAGCAATAGTAATTGCAGTTTTAATATGTTATTATGTAAATATATTAACTTTATAGGTGATATTATGACAACACAGAAAAAAATATTAGAATATATTAAGGACGGTTGGGACAAAACCACCCGCTACAACCCAAAGGATATCCCTGACGGTGCGAAAACGCTTTACGGTGTTCCCTACCCTTACGTAGTTCCCGCAGTAGGCGCTTTTGAAGAGCTCTATTACTGGGATACATATTTTGCAAACAAAGGGCTTGAACTCTCTGATAAGTGGGATTTAGCGAAAAATAATACCGATAACATTCTCTTTATGATAGAACGCTTCGGTTGTATGAAAAACTCTAACCGCGAGTTTCATTCAGGCGTTGCGCAACCGCCTTTTGCTTCAATTATGGTGCGTGATGTTTTCGAACATTATAAAGACAAAACTTGGCTTTTTGGTGCTTTCAACACTCTTAAAAAAGAGTATAACTTCTGGATGAGTGAGCGTATGACCCCTATCGGTCTTAACCAATATGCAGGTAAACCATCTGACCTTACGATTAAAGAAAAAGCCGATGCTTTTTGTAAACGTATTTCAGGCAGACCCGAAGGTTTAACCGACGAGGAAATTGTAGACCAATATATGATTTGTTGCGAATCGGGTTGGGACTGCACTCCCCGTTGGGACGGTTTTTGCGGTAAAAAATTTGTTCAGGTTGAACTTAATTCTCTTCTCTTTGCTTTTGAAAAAAATATGGCGTATTTTAGCGAAGTTTTAAATTTGGGCGAAGAAAATGAATGGCATAAAAAAGCTCAAAATCGTAAAGCACTTATGGACAAATTTATGTTAAACGCTGACGGTTTCTACACCGATTATAACTTTACAGACGCTCACCACAGTAAGATTATGTCTTCAAGTTGCTTATTCCCGCTTTATGCAGGTCTTGCCGAAAAAGAACAAGCCGAAAAACTTATGGAAAATCTATATAGAATTGAAGCACCGTTTGGTATTGCCGCAACCGAAGATAACGAATATGTCGGCAAATATACAATGCAGTGGTGCTACCCTGTCGGTTGGGCTTGTCAACAGCACATCGCCATAAAGGCTCTTGATAACTATGGCTATAAAAACAAAGCGAAAGAAGTTGCCCAAAAATACATAGCACTCACCGAAAAGGTCTTTGAAGAAACAGGTCAGCTTTGGGAAAAATACAATGTTGTTGAAGGCTCTAACCAAGTATTATCCCACGGCAGAACAACAGCTATGCCACCAATGATTGGCTGGACCGCCGCTACTTATCTTACAAGTAAGCACTATCTCGAAACAGATGAAATCAACTAAAATAACAAACTCTCTTCGAAACTTCGAAGAGAGTTTTACTTTGCAAGCGGATGGAATTTTGCGTATTTACTTGTGTATTTATTTTTTACAAATTGAGCATAAACTTGGGTTGAAGATATATCACTATGACCGAGCATTTCTTTAATATCCTGCAGTTTTGCACCGTTTTCCAGAAGGTGCGCCGCGAAAGAATGGCGAAGTGTTTGCGGAGTTATATCCTGCTTAATACCCGCCTTTTCAGCATAATATTTAATAATCTTCCAAAAGCCCTGACGCGACATAGGTTGTCCGTTAAGGTTAGTAAAGAGCATATCCTGTGTATCGTCAGTAACGATAGCCGCCCTTACATTCATAAGATACTCCGAAAGCGATTTTACCGCCGCAGGATAAATTGGAACTATGCGCTCTTTTTCGCCGTTTTTAAGGTGCAAAATACCGATTGTAAGGTTAATATCGCTAACCTTTACCTGTAAAAGCTCCGAAACCTTTATTCCCGTTGCATACAAAAGCTCAAGCATTGCTTTGTC
>CAYQFW010000099.1:0-5424 GCA_964416955.1 uncultured Ruminococcus sp. | reverse complement strand
CCGTCAAAGCAAAACCGTTGGCAACCTTGAAAATGTCGGCTATTCAAAACGCGGTTTTGAATGTCTTTATAATGTTTTTATTATGGACGAAACTCACACAATACTATCTTGCGGCGCTTCTGCCGTTACAAAACTTCGAGAGCCTGACGGAAATTATATTGAGAGAATTTTCAACTACAAATATCCTTTTGAATATATAAATAACTTTGAAGAGATTCTAAACCGCAAAAAACGTATCGGTGAGTTTTACGCGTTATATAAAACTTGATTTATGATATTTTTTATGTTATTATAAATAAAAACGGAGGTTATCTTTATGGATTTTTTTGATAATGCACTTGACAAAGCAAAAGAAGCATTTGATATTGTTTCTAAAAAAACAGGCGAAGTAGTAACTGCTCAAAAGCAAAAGTTTGATGTTGCTTCGCTTGAAAGCAAACGTGCTAAAGATTTTGAAAAATTGGGCGAAATTTATTTCGGTCTTATTAAAGATGCTGAAATCGAAGACCAAGAAACTAAAGCCTTGGTTGAAGCAATTATTAAGAAAGAAAACGAAATTTTCCAATTAAAAGATGAGCTTAACGCCGCAAAATATCAAAGAATTTGCCCTAATTGTCAGGCAAATATCAGCAAAACAGCAGTTTACTGTTCTGCTTGCGGAATGAAATTAGAAATCGAAGAATAAAATGGCTGTTTTCAGCCATTTTTTCATTGGAGGAAAATATGAATTTAAAAATCGGAATAGTAGTCGCAGATATAGAAGAATATAAACCTTTTGAAACCGACATCGAAAAAGGCGATTTTGAAAAAATTTCATTTCTTAAACGAAAAGGTCATAAATTCACTGTAAATAAAGGTGATTGTAAAGCTGAAGTCACGTCTATTCTTTGTGGCATCGGTAAAGTTAATGCCACTGCCGCTGCAATGCATCTTGTTGATATTGGCTGTGATATCATTATGAGTTACGGTCTTTCGGGGGGTGTTTCGGGTGTTTCACGCGGTGATATTACAGCACCCGACAAGTTTATTGAGCACGATTTCGATTTAACGGGTATTGGATATGCTCTTTGTGAAAAACCATCACAGGAATATATCTATTTCGCTGACAAAAACTTATTAAAAACCGCTCGAAAGGTAGTAAACAATTTAAAATCGGGAACCGCTGTTTCGGGCGACCATTTTATTTGTGATTCTGCTGTCAGAAACTCGTTAAAAGAAAATTTCAGTGCGACTTCTTGTGATATGGAAACTGCCGCCATTGCTTATGTTTGTCAGTTTTCCGACACACCGTTTCTTGCGCTACGCCGAATTTCTGACGACGCAGGGGAGGGCGCACTTGAATCTTATCGCGAAATGAATACACAAGACGATACTTTACTTTCGGATTATCTGATACAGATTATTAAGGAACTTTTATGAAAACCGTTAAACAAACCTTAACTGAAAATTCGCTGATTATAATCATTTCAACCGCTTTGGTTAAAATTATCGGCGCACTTTTTAAAATTCCTCTTGCAACAGATTACTTTTTAGGCGATTTGGGTTTTGGATATTATTCCATAGCACACGATATATTTATGCCGTTCTATGTTTTGGCAATTTCAGGTCTTCCATGCGCTGTTTCACAAATCACGGCTGAATATGTTGCCAAGAATAATTATGCGGCTTTAGATGAAAAATTCAAAAGCACCAAGAAACTCTTCACCCGTTTAGGACTGTTGCTTGCAATTGTTACGGTATTATTGTCTTTGCCGATTGTAATACGGTCAGGATTTCAAAACAGCGCTTTCTTGAGCGTTTTAGCCGTTGTGCCGTCAATTTTACTTTGTTTTGTAATTTCGGCTTACAGGGGATATTTTGAAGGTTTCAGCAATATGTACCCAACTGCAGTTTCAAAAATCATTGAAGCAGTTTTTAAATTGTCGCTGGGGCTGATTATGGCATTTGTTGTTATAAACACAACACATAATTCAGCATTTGCTTCGGCTGCCGCTATGGCTGCGGTATCTTTAGGTAATTTATTCGCGACTTTATATTTAAAACTCAAATACAAGAAATGTAACCCAATAAATAAAATTGATTCTTTTAGCAGCAGGGAAGTGCAAAATGATTTTTCGCCAAAAAACATTTTTGCTTTAGCTTTGCCCTATGTTCTCGCCTCTTTAAGTGCAAGTCTGGTTTCTTTAATTGATGTCGTAACTGTTAAAACTTATTTTGAAAACGCTTCACAATCTTATTTGCAAAGTATTGAAATTAACACCGATAACCTTTCAACATATCTTTACGGCGTTCGCAGTAAAGCATTTACTCTTTACTACTTGATACCCACGATAACTATGTCAATCGGAATCAGCGCTTTGCCCGTTTTAACAAAGTTCAGAACCAATAATGATTATTCTTCCTTGCAGACAAATATAAATTTCACTTTAAAACTAATTTCTGTAATTACTTTTCCCGCTTCAATCGGTCTTATTGCATTAAGCGGACCAATAATGAATCTTTTATATTCTTCAAATGATTCGCTTGGCAGTAATCTGCTTTTAATTTACGGTATAGCGGCGTTGTTTTCGGGTTTCGCAATACCGCTTACCACAGTTTTGCAATCTCTTAATTTACAAAAGAGAGTGTTTTTCAGCATTGTTTTTGGAATTATTATTAAAATTATTGTCAATATTATTCTTGTTCGAATTCCAAGTGTAAATATTTATTCTGCACCTTTGGGAACCGGTTTTTGTTATTTATTTATGTTGGCAGATTTGGTTATTGTACTAAATAAAAAAGTCACAAAAATAGAGTTTGCAAATTCTGTATTAAAGCCGCTTGTTTCCGCTTTGATTTGCGGGGGAGCCGCATTCGCCGTTTCGCTTATTTCTTCTCAAAAAATTGTAACGGTTTTTGCCGTTTTAACTGCTATAATTGTGTATTTCATAATGCTTTTCATTACCAAAACATTCTTTAAAGACGAATTGAAAAATTTACCAATTATCAAATATATCATATAAAGTTGAAAATTTGCCCAAAAATTGTTGATATTGCATAAAAAGTATTCTTCAATTTTTGTCTTTTGAATGAAAATTGTAAATAACTATTGCTTTTTTCGTTGAAATGTGGTATAAATATTAAGGACTATGATAATTTAAGCGCAAAAGAGTCTTAAACGATTATGTCGTTAAAAAAATTTTTTGGAGGTTCTAAAATGAACAAGACAGAATTAGTTGCATCCATTGCTGAAAAAGCAGGCATTTCTAAGAAGGACGCTGATAAAGCAATTGCTGCTTTTGTTGACAGCGTTTCTGCTGAATTAAAGAAGGGCGGTAAAGTTCAACTCGTTGGCTTTGGTACTTTTGAAGTACGTGAACGTGCTGCAAGAACCGGTATCAATCCTCAAACAAAACAAACTATTGAAATTGCTGCTTCTAAGAATCCTGTTTTCAAAGCAGGTGCTGCTTTAAAAGCTGCTATAAAATAATTAAAAGGTTAAGCCGTCCGATAAGGGCGGCTTAAAATTTAGCGTTATGAGATTAGATAAATATTTAAAAGTTTCAAGAATAATTAAAAGGCGCACCGTTGCAAACGAGGCCTGTGATAACGGCAGAGTTTTGGTTAACGGCAAAGTTGCAAGAGCTTCTTATGATGTCAAGGTAGGGGATATACTCGAAATTTCTTTCGGTGTTCGTACCTTTAAAGCCAAAGTCACTTTAATTGCAGAAACTGTTCGCAAAGATGATGCTGCACTTATGTATTCAATTGTGGAATAACCTTAACACCCTTTAAATATATTTTTAAGGGGTGTTTGATTTGGAAGAAAATAATTTGAACCAGAGTCTTATTTTGGAAAATCGTAAAAATTTTACTATTTCAGGGGTAAAAGATTGCTTGGGCTTTGACGAAGAAACAATAAACCTTAATACCAATTTTGGAAAAATGACAATTAAAGGCATTGGTTTGCATATAATGAATTTTGATACCGAAAGCGGTCAATTGAACGCCGAAGGAAAATTCAACGCCATTGTTTATACAGCAAGCGAAAACTCGGGCGGATTTTTCAAAAAAATTTTTAAATAGTTATGTGGGAAATAAATAACAATCTACAGCTGTTAAGTTTTTTATATTCGTGTGTATTGGGGTTTATTTTTGAAATTTTTTATGATTTATTCCGTGCTTTGCGAATCGTAAAGCCGCATAATAATCTTGCGGTGTTTTTTGAAGATATCATTTTCTTTCTGATAATTGCAATAGCAAGTTTTATATTTTTGCTAAGCGTTACCAACGGTGAAATCAGAGCATATATTATTTTAGGTATAATAATCGGTTTCATGTTGTTTTACCGTTTCGTTTCACGCTGGTTTTTAAAATTTTTAAACTTGCTTTTTTGCGGTTTATTTAAACTGACTTCTTGGTTTTCAAAAGGATTTTATTGGCTTTTTTCTAAAATCGACAAAATTATTTCTGAATTTTTGAAAAATACTTTAAAAATTTTAAAAAAAGTCTTGAAAAACAATAGGGAGTTGTTATATACTAATAGAAAATAACGGCTTAATTTTGAGGTTTATAATATGAAACGCAAAACTCGTAAAAAGAGAAGTGTTATACTCAAGTTTTTGATTTTAGCGGTTTGTGTTTATATGTTAGCAACATTGTCAAACCTGTGGTCAACGCTAAACGAAAGCAAAGCAGAACTTGAAGCATTAAAACTCCAATACACTAACGAACAAAAAAGTATTGAAGAACTTAAAGCAATGCTTAAAGACGAATCAAACGAAAAAATTATCGAAAAAGCCGCGCGCGAACGACTGGGATATATCTATTCCGACGAGCAGGTATTTATCGATATTTCAGGCAATTAAGGCACCGTTTTTAGGGGGATTTTCAGCATCTATGCAAATTACAATCGGAGAAATTATTGAAGGCAAAATTACGGGTATTACTAAATTCGGTGTTTTTGTCGATATGGGCAGCGGTAAATCGGGAATGGTACATATTTCTGAAGTAGCAAATACTTTTGTTTCTGATATTAACGAAATTTATAAAGTCGGAGATACTGTCAAAGCAAAAATTTTAAACATCACTGAAGAAGGTAAGATTAGTTTAAGCATTAAAAAAGCTTCCGAACAACCTAAAAAACAGTTTAAAGAACGCAAGTCAGGCACCAATTCTTACAAACCTGACAGTTCATTCACTTGGACACCGAAAAAGCAGGAACCTGCTTCTTTTGAAGAAATGATGAATCAATTCAAACAGTCAAGCGATGAAAAGTTTTCCGACCTTAAACGTAAAAATCCCGATAATACACGCTCTAAAAGACGAGCAATAAAATAATACAATTTGGCGAAGCCGCGCGGTTTCGCCATTTTTTAGGAGTTATAATGAATAATAATATTAAATTAGTAGCACCCTGTCTTTTTGGGGTTGAAAAAATTGCAG
>CAYQFW010000098.1:0-5424 GCA_964416955.1 uncultured Ruminococcus sp. | reverse complement strand
AACAGGACGAAGCATAAAAATCTCCGCGGTACCACCCGTATTTTTGCAAAAGCAAACACTCTTGTAACCTATAACGGAGTTTACCGTCAGTACCTACTGTGATTTTCAGTACTGCTGCTCGAAAGGGAACTTCGGGTAGAACCTGCACGTATATCCGCTTTCAGCCTTGGCGGATACTCTCTGAAAGGCGGTAAAACCTTACTTTCCTTCGTCATCGCATTTACAAGGTCAATAATACCACTATTTTTTTAAATTTGCAAGCATTTTTTCTTTTATTTTTTGTAAAAGTATGATATAATAGTTGAAAACGACAGAAAAGTGGTAGAAATGTTAGAAAAAATATTTACACAAAGCTATAATTCGGCTTTGGAAATTATAGAAATTGCGAAATTAACTCCGAATGATATTCTTGTTGTCGGTTGTTCGACAAGCGAGATACTCGGTGATAAGATTGGTAGTAATTCGTCGCCCGATACTGCAAAGGCGGTTTTTGACGGAATATATAAAGCCGCCAAAGAAAAGGGTGTTTTTGTCGCGGCGCAGTGTTGTGAGCATCTCAACCGCGCAATTATTACCGAACGAGCTGCAGTGCCGCATGTTGATATTGTGAATGTTGTGCCTAAGCCTAAAGCGGGCGGTTCGTTTGCGACAGCGGCGTATAACACATTCGAAAATCCCGTAGCGGTCGAAGAAATTAAAGCGCACGCGGGGCTTGATATTGGCTTTACTATGATTGGTATGCACATTAAAGCGGTGGCTGTGCCTGTAAGACTTCAAAACAACAAAATCGGCAGTGCTACTGTTTTAGCCGCGCGTAGCCGAGCAAAATTTATCGGCGGCGAGAGAGCCTGTTATGACCAAAATTTAATTTAAAGGTGAATATTATGAAATTAGAAATTTTAAAATTATTATCACAAAATGCAAAATACACTCCCGAAGATATCGCAACAATGCTCGGTATTACCCAAAGTGAAGTTGTTGATATTATAAAAGGACTTGAAAAGGACAATGTTATCCGCGGATATAAAGCGGTTATTGACTGGGAAAAATTGGACGGCGCTTATGTTTCGGCTATCGTTGAACTCAACGTTGTTCCAAAAGCAGGACTCGGCTTTGAAGAAGTTGCCGAACAGGTTATGAAATATCATGAGGTTGAAGCGGTTTACTTAATGTCGGGCGACTATGACCTTAATGTTATTGTAAAGGGTAAAACCTTGCAGGATATTGCTTGGTTTGTGCAAAAGGAATTGGCAACTATCGATTCGGTGACCTCAACCGCAACACATTTTGTAATGCGCCGTTATAAAGATATGGACGTTGAACTCATATCAGGCGAAACTGACGATAGGGAGCAATTTTTAATATGATAGATTACGGCAAGATACTTAATAAAACTGTTACCGACATTAAACCGTCGGGAATCAGAAAGTTTTTTGATATTGCCGCTACTATGGATGATGTTATTTCTTTGGGTGTGGGTGAGCCTGATTTTCAAACCCCTTGGGCTATCAGAAAAGCAGGTATTGAGTCATTACAACGCGGAAAAACGAAATATACTTCAAACTGGGGACTTATTGAACTAAGACGCGAAATTTCCAAATATTTAGAGCGTAAGTTTTCGGTTAAATATTGCCCCGATAACGAAATCTTAGTAACGGTAGGCGGCAGTGAGGCTATTGATGCGGCTTTGCGCGCTTTGGTAAATATAGGGGACGAGGTTATTATCCCGCAACCGAGTTATGTCTGCTACGAGCCTATGACCCGTATTGCAGGCGGTGTTCCTGTGATTTTGAATCTTAAAGCCGAGAACGACTTTAAGGTTACAGCAGACGAATTAAAAGCGCTTATAACCGATAAAACCAAGGTTTTAATCTTACCTTATCCCTCAAACCCGACGGGCGCTATTATGGAAAAGGAAGACCTTGAAGAAATAGCAAAGGTACTTGAAAATACTAATATAATGGTGCTTTCGGACGAAATTTATGCTGAGCTTACCTTCTCGGGTAAAACTCACGTTTCACCCGCATCACTTCCGAGCCTTTACGAGCGTACAATTACAGTAAACGGCTTTTCTAAAGCCTTTTCTATGACGGGTTGGCGCTTAGGTTACGCTTGCGGACCAAAGCCCGTCATTGACGAGATTACGAAGATACATCAGTTTGCGATAATGTCCTCACCGACTACAAGCCAGTACGCCGCTATCGAAGCGCTTAAAAACTGCGAAGAAGATGTCGAATATATGATGCATCAGTACGATATGCGCCGCAGAATGATTGTTGCAGGGTTTAATAAAATAGGTCTTACCTGCCGCGAGCCTAAGGGCGCGTTTTACGCTTTCCCGTCGATTAAATCGACAGGTATGACAAGTGACGAGTTTTGCGAAAAATTGCTTTATTCCAAAAAGGTGGCGGTAGTACCGGGGACTGCGTTTGGCGAGAGCGGGGAAGGGTTTATCCGTGCGTCTTACTGCTACTCAGTAGAGCATATCAAAGAAGCACTATCGAGAATTGAAGAATTTTTAAATGAGATAAAATAGAAAAAAGAACGGTTGAATTTCAACCGTTCTTTTTTATTATTTTCCGTAATTTTTAAGAGCACTTGGAGTACAACCTAAGTGCTTTTTTACTACTCGGGCGAAATATTTTGGGTCAGAAAATCCGCTCTCATAAGCGGCATTTTCTATAGTGGAGCCGTTTGCAATAAGATTACGGGCATATTCAAGTCGTAACTCTGTTATGTAAGCCAATGGTGGTTTTTTATAATTTTCGGAAAAAAGTTTCCTAAAAACTGTCTCGCTGACACCTACTCTCTCACAAACAGTTTTGATAGAAAGAGAAGTGTTTTTATATTCTGAATTGATAATTGATATTGCTTTTAGAAAATATTCGGGCATTGTGTTACGGTTGTTTTCGGTTAGAATGGTGCCGAGTATTTCATACAAAACAGCGGTGATAAAAACCTTATAACCGATTTTTTTGCTTTGCCATATTTGTAACGCTTTTACAAATAGTTTATATACTCTTTCAGTGTTGGGAATATGGTATGATTCTACATTTTTATCGTTATATAGTGTTTTAAAGTGTATCACTATAATTTCAGTGTCGGTATATTCTGCGCAATAGGGGATATTTTGAGGCAAGTAAAGTATATCATTTGTATTGACGAAGCAGTTTTTATTTTCATAGGTTATTTGGCCTTGTCCTGCAATTCTGAATGACAGCGCCGAATAATCGCGCGCTTTTACTTCAAAATATTCTTCATCCCATTTAATGTTTTCTACAGCAGTAATTTCGATTATTGGATTTTCGTTTTCGTAAAACATATAAATCACCGCTTTTATATTAGCAAATAGTGTGCGGTTTGTCAACTTTTGAAAAGTCCACCTTTATTGTTGAAATTTGGGTTGTATCGTTAAATTATGTTTGATATATTTCACTTGTGGAGGCGTGGATATGTATTATTTTGGAAATAATGTAACTGCAACGGCACATAGCAGTTTGAACAATGACATTTTAAAAGAATTTTGGCACGGTTTTTGTTGTAGGGCAAGTGAAATTAAACTTTTAAAAACCTGCGAATTAGCTTTAGTTATTGGTGATATGCCTCCCGAGAAATGCGGTAGCGGATTTTTAATCAAGGTTACTGATAGCGGAGTTTTGGTTACTGCGGAAGATGAGAAAAACTTGGTTCGAGGATTTATAACTCTACTTGACAAAATAAGACCGATTTGCACCAAAGAGGGTGAAGAAAAGTTTGGTATTCCGATCGGCGAGTGGCAAGAAACCCCACCGGTTGCAAATAGAATGGTGCATTTTTGCGTATTCCCCGATACTAAACTTTTTGAGATTGATAGATTTTTTCGCCTGTGCGGAGCTTTGAAATTCACACATATTGTTTTAGAATTTTGGGGAATGCTTAAATTCGATTGTTTAAGCGAGCTTTCGTGGAAACACGCCTTTACAAAACAAGAAATAAAACCGCTAATTGATATGGCAAACGATTTGGGAATAGAAATTATACCTATGTTTAACCATTGGGGACATGCGAGTGCATCACGTCTGAACCACGGTAAGCACGTAGTACTTAATCAAAACCCAAGGCTTCAGTATCTTTTTAGCGATGACGGTTGGGTTTGGAACATAGACACCATAGAAGTTCAAACCCTGTTGCGAAACATAAGAAAAGAACTAACAGACCTTTGCGGAAACGGAGAATATTTCCACTTGGGTTGTGATGAGCCGTATAATTTTGTTTTAACTGATGAAAGTTGTACGAAAGTTACAGATTATCTTAATGGTATTATGGCGGAATTACAAAAAGAGGGTAGAAGACCCATTGTTTGGGGTGATATGTTTGTGGCAAAGAGGGAGTATTTTAATCCTAACAATCGCTATGAATTAAATTGCCCGAATGAACAAATAGAGAAAAAACTTTTGGAAAATTTAAGCCGTAGATTCGTTATCGCAGATTGGCAGTATTGGGTCGGAGAATCACCTGTTGAAACGGGGCTTATATTTAAAAATGCGGGCTTCGATACGCTTTTATGCCCGTGGGATGAGCTTGCCAATCCGAGTTCTATTGATGCTTGTTGCGATACGGTTATAGATAATTTGCTTTTTGGTGTTATGCATACAACTTGGCATACCTTAACCTTTGGTATGCCGGATGTAACAAAGTGTAGTGAGTTATGTTTAGGAATAAAAAATCCCGAAAACACACATAAGTATTATGGACCACGAACCGCTTCACTTTTGCGAAAGGTTTATTTTGTAGACGATGATTATGAGAAATCAGGCTGGGCGCAGTTTGAAATTAAAGATATTATCTATTGAGGTGGTTGTATGAAAAACCTGAATGAAAAATTAGAATTTTTACTCGATAAATACTCTATACAAACAAAAGCAATTTTAAAAAGTCAAAATACTATTATTGTTGACGGTAGGGAAGTACCTGTTCTTTCTCATAGAAGCGAGAGAAGATTTATTGAGCTTAAAAACATTGTAACAAGTGGAACACTCGAAAATATAAGTGTCATGCGAAGTTTCCGTATTGTAGAAAAAGGGACAGATATTTTTGAAGAACTTTACAGAGAACTGGATATCTGTCAATACATATTAGGCAGAAAAATCGTTGGTATTATAGCTGTGCAAAACGATAATACACTCAATGCTATTGCTACTGCTGAGAGCGGAATTGTTTGTACTATAGAAATTTCGGCAACCCTTAAAGAAGGTGAAATTGCAAAGGATAAGCACGAAATAATAGCACAACGCGGAACGGCTTGTGATGTTGTTGTGGATGCACAGTTAAAGCAAGATTCTATTTATCTTTTTGGTGTTGATAATAAAAAATTCACCGATGTTGACTGTGAACTTTACGGTTTGTCTACCGATGATATTGCGGTAGTTCGTTCGGCTTTTAGTA
>CAYQFW010000097.1:0-5525 GCA_964416955.1 uncultured Ruminococcus sp. | reverse complement strand
GGGAAATCGCCTTGATTTCAATGGTGCCGTCAAATATTTCGGGAACCTCGGTTTCAAAAAGGCGTTTTACAAGGCCCGGATGTGTACGGGAAATCATCTTGCGGATACCTCTTTCGGTTTCCTTAACATCAACCACATAAACTTTGATATGGTCACCTTCTTTTAACAACTCATCAGGAACTTGTTCAAGTTTAGGCAAAGTAGCTTCACTGTGACCGATAGTAAGAATTGCGTTGCCTGTTTTTGGGTCAATCTTCTGAACAACAGCAGTAACAAGTTCACGGGTTTTACTTTGGAATTCTGCCAAGGTCTGTCCTCTTTCGGCTTCACGAACACCCTGACGGAAGTTGTTTTTAGAATTTTGCGCCACAACGCGACCAAACTTTCTTGTATCAAGTTTGATATCAACAAAGCCTTGCTCAATAGACTTAGGGTCAATAGCGGCAGCTTCTTCTTTTGAAATCTCGGTATAAGGGTCCAAAACTTCATCAACAACAGTCTTGCGTGCAGTTACCGAAAAAATCTCTTTCTCACAGTCAATAACACAGGACACAATTTCATTTCCGCCGTAATCTTTACGGGCGGCAACAACTATTGCATCAGCTATTTTTTCTGCAATGAATTCCTTTGGTATTCCTCTTTCTTCCTCCATAAGAGCAAGGGCGGCAAAAAATTCTGCCGTATTATCTGTCTTTTTCGATTTCTTAACTTTAGCCATTTTTTGTTATTTCCTCCAAACAATATATTAATAATTTTATTGAAAATCGCACAAATTTGCTTTTGAAATATCTTTAAAAGCAAATTCGAATATTTTGCCTTCGGCATCAAGAACCACTTTATCTTCACACGAAATGAGTTTACCTTTAAATTCTTTTATACCGTCTACCGCTTTGTAAAGTTTCACCTTAATTTCCTCATCCAAAACTTTACTGAAATGCCACGGCTTTACAAGTTCGCGTTCCAAACCGCAAGAACAAACCTCTAAATAGTAGGATTTGTCAATCGGGTCAGCCTCGTCAATTACAGGGTCTATCGCGTGGGAAACATTTGTGCAGTCATCGATTGTGATACCACCATCTTTATCTATAAAGACGCGCAAATACCACGAAGCGCCTTCTTTCACAAAGCGAACATCCCAAAGCTCGACACCCTGTTCTTCAACCGTTTGTTTAATGAGTGAATACACCCTATCGGCAGCATTTGCCATTACTTCGCCTCCTTGCAAAACAAAAGTGAGCGGCTGTTTGCCACTCACCTTTCTTACTAACTGCAACAATTATAACATATGCATTTCAAAAAATCAAGTACTTTTTTTACGGAGTGGTTGCCACGATATCAGAAAGAATTTCATCATCATCGCCGCCACCCATCGGTTCTTCGCCCTCATAGGTGTTTTTATAAATTTTAACTACTATGTCAGCATTAACCTTTTCACTGTATTCAGGCGTCTGTGCAAGAATTACACCGGGTTCGCTCTGCTCGTCAAATTTTTCAAGCACTTCAATATTTTCATAAAGGAAACCGGCTTTCAAAAGTTCAAGTTTTGCCGATTGCTCGTCAAGACCGACCAAATTCGGCATTTTAAATTCTTCTGAACCAAGACTTATTGTAAGTTCAATCTTGGTTTCTTTTTCCACTTCAGAACCTTTTTTAACCGACTGTTTGCACACTTCACCCTTAGCGTAATCGTCGGAAAATGTTTTCGCCTTAATAGAAATTGTGAAAACGCTGTTTTCTTCATCTTGCATTATTTCAGCGTAAGTTTTACCCGTAAAATCAGGAACAGTATAAAGTTTGACACTTTCTACAGCATCACTGTCAACCGAACCGATTTCGTCCACAACAGGAGCCGAAGCAAGAGAACTGGTCTCACTCGGGGCAGACTCTGTACCAAAAACATCATCTTTAAAAACGGTGAACATCAATATAAGACCGACAACTGCAAAAATAAGAACTGTAGCCAATGCTGAAATAATAACATATTTCGCGTTAGATTTTGAAGCTTTGCTTTTCTTCTTTTCTTCTTTATGCCCAACAGTTTTAGGCGTGGGTTTGGGTTCTTTTTCCACAATTTCGCCGTATACAAGTTCATTCTTTAAAGTTTCAATGTCACGAGTGCGTTCCTGCGGTTTTACCTTAAGTCCGTTCGCCAATGCCGCTAAAACATGGCGCGGCAATTCTTCGGCGAATTTTGCGGGGATTGAAAGACTTTCATCTTCAAGTCTTAATGTTGCTTTTGGAATTTCCGTACCGATAAGCACTTTAAAAAGTGTTGCGCAAAAGCCATAAACATCTGTAAAAGCGCCTGTCTGCATATCATAAATCCCATACTGCTCAACAGCAGCATAACCATCAAACAATTCGCTTTCAATATCAGTTCCTGCTATGCGCAATTTATTTATGCTGTAATCCGCAATGCGAAGTTTACCATCACGGCCAACGATAATAGTTTCTGGTGAAATACCTTTATGTATAATACCGTTATCGTCCATTGCTTTAATAGTATCAATAAGTGGTAACAAAAGCGCACGTGCCTGTTCCCATTTAAGCGTTCCGCCGTTACGGTCAAGAAAATCGCGCAAGGTAATTCCCTGAACATTTTCAAATATGACATAAGCAGTACCGCCGCTTTCAAAAACAGCAGAACAACTAACAAGCGAAGACAACGACTGTCTCATAATATTGCGGTTAATTTCCAAAAATTCAAGCAGTCCTTCGTTGAAAGCATACTTCTTACCCTCGGCAATTGAAACCGATGTATCAGGATTTCTCACAGCCACAGCCACAGGAAAATATTCCCTTATTTTAACAATACTGTCAGTTGCATTGTCCCAACCGATATAGGTTATGCCTTCGCCGTTAACCGAAAGTGTTTTACCAACAACATATCGATTATCAATTACAAATCTTGTGGGTAAAGCCTGACTATGATTTTGAAGCGAAGAATCATATCCGCAAATAGAACAAACCCGTTCGCCGTCATTATCATTCATACAACCCATACAAAGTTTTTCGGTATTTATCATAAAATAACCTCCGAAAATTTTTTAAAATATTTCTATAATATTATAACACACTTGTCAAGTGAATGCTTATTCGCTGTCTTTAGCGGCAGTTTTAGGTTCAATTGCCACCATATTTTTAAACAGGCAGGTATGATGCGGTGTTATAATACGGTCTTCGTGCAACGAGCCGAAATACCAATGCTTGAATTCAACCGACTTTCCGATTTCTTCAAAATAACCGTTAAGTTTGTTCACACGGTCATTAAAACCTTTTCGCAAAAGCATTGCGCTTTTTACAAGTGATGGCGGTTCGTGAGTAATCATATAATCAACTTTGCAACCAACTTCGTCCAAAGCCTTTGCACCTTCTGCCATTTCAACCGCAGTGGGTTCTTCATCACTCCACCAATTGCCTTGTTCACGGCGCATATCCTTATCATTGCTTTCCCCACCGCCAAAGGTGAAGAAAGAGTTTCCGTCGATACTGAATATCTGTCCTCTCATTAAGTGTATTAAATTACCCTTAATTCTATGTACCATTCCGCCATGCCAATATGTAACACGCGAACCGTTAATCTTTTCAAGATTATCATGTGTACCGTCAACAAAAGCCGTCACAAATCTTCTGGTAGAAAGATAATCGATAACCTCGCGTTCGGTTTTTCCGCCGTTAAAAATAAACCCGAAATCCCCGCAAACAATTAATACATCTCCGCTTTTAAGTTTGCGAAAGTTTTTATCATAAAGTCTTTCAAGTTCGCCGTGCATATCACCCGTTACATATACCAAGTATTTTCACCTCTTTTTTTACAAAAAACACTTTAAAAAATTTCTGTTTGTGATATAATATAGTTATTGTAACATACTTTTGAGGAGATTTCTATGGTTAAAAAGATTTTTTCCATTATTTTTATATGTTTTTTTACATTTTTATGTGTTTTTAGTCCGATTTCGGCTTCGGCTTACGAGGTAACAGGCATTGATATAACCGCAAAAGCGGGTATGCTTATCTCACTTGATACAGAAGAAATACTTTTTGAAAGAAACATTGACCAAAAAGTCTATCCTGCTTCCATAACAAAAATTATGACAGCCCTTCTCATGCTCGAAAGCGATAAATTTGATACTGAAGCCAAGGTCAAAATCAACCAATCTTGCCTTGATAAAGTTTTAGGCACAGGACTTTCGGTATCACTCTTGGAAGAGGGCGAAGAATTAACACATCTTGACCTTTTATACACTGTTTTGCTTTCTTCCTACGGCGACTGCACCTACTTAGCGGCAGAAGTTTTCGGCGGAAGTTATGAAAACTTTGTGGAAATGATGAACGATAAAGCAAAAGAACTGGGACTTACGGGAACTCATTATTCAAACCCTGTAGGACTTCACGAAGAAGAAACATACACAACTGTAAGAGACACCTACACCTTAACAAGATATGCTTTGCAATATGACTTGTTTAAAACCGTAACCTCTGCTTCGCGTTACAAGATCACCACAACAAAAGGCACCACACGAACCCTTTCCACCACCAACTTTTTGCTTGATAAAACCACAAACTATTGGTACACATACGCAAACGGTGTTAAAACAGGTTTCACCGAAGCCGCAGGCAGATGTTTAGTCAGCACCGCTACTTATAACGGTTATAACTATATGTGTATACTTTTCGGCTGTACCAACAGCACAGCAAAGCGTTACGATTTTTACGAAAGCCGTGAACTTTACCGTTGGGCGTTTAACAACTTTTCTTACAAAGAAGTTGCCGATTCGGACGAGCCCGTCTGCGAAATTCCCGTTGAACTTTCAATGGATACCGACTTTGTTCCCCTTTACTTCAAAAAACCGTTTGTTACAATCTTGCCAAACGGCGCCGACCAGTCAACCCTTGTCGTTAAAACCATATTTGAAAACGAAACGGTTGATGCTCCGATTAAAAAAGGTGATGTTTTAGGCAAAGCAGAAATATATTATGCAGAAAACGTTATAGGAACCGTTGATTTAGTCGCAGGAAACGATGTTGAAAAAAGCAATCTGCTTTTAGCAATGCGATATCTCAAAAATTTCTTCACAAGCAGTTATATGAAAATTGTTTATGCGGTAATAATTATTGCTGCAATCATTTTCGTTTTTCTCTTTTTCTATATAAACCGCGGCAGAAAAAAGAGAAAAGTTAAATATATACCGTATGATAAGAAATAACTTTTGACCACACGGAACAACACGCAGGTTGTTCCCTACAATATTTCCATAAAGTTTGAACATTAAAATAGCTCCCTCAGTCAAAATCTTTGATTTTGACTGAGGGAGAAAAACTATATTTTCACACCTCGTCAGTCTCGCTTTGCTCGACGGCTTCTCCTACCGGAGAAGCCTTTTGCTTTATTGTAGGAAATATCCCTCCGACTTCGCTTGCGGTGGGAGGATTGTAAAAACAGGGTACATCTGAATGTTCGGACAGTTCGGGGTCTCGGCTGCCGCCTCGGTCGGTGCTTCTGCTTCGCAGAGGTGTCCTCAGGA
>CAYQFW010000096.1:0-5571 GCA_964416955.1 uncultured Ruminococcus sp. | reverse complement strand
AATTTACCTCAAAAAAGGTCACTTTACAACCGTTAAGTTGCTTTGATTTAACGCATCAATTACGGCGCCCCTACTAAGCAAAAGCTTTTGGGTTTGCAACTCCGAAGTGTTATTCGTATTACCGTGTCACCGCTTTTCCACCGTCGGCGGCTCTCTTTAGACCTAAAGTATATACTACTTCTCTTCATCATAGCCTTTAACAAATCTATTTTAACATTATTCTTTTAAAATGTCAACTGTCAGAAATAACCGCTTCTATTATCCCACGTAAAGCTTCCGCTCCCGCATTATTTTGCACAGAAAACGGAATAATTTTAGTGCTTTGGGCAAAAACGCCAAGTTCTTCCCTGATTAAAGCCAAACGCTTTTCGGTTTCGGTTTTGTTAAGCTTGTCAGCCTTGGTCAAAACCACAGTAAACGGTATTCCCATCTGACTTAAAAAGTCGAGCATTGAAAGGTCGAATTCAGTAGCGGGATGGCGCATATCAATAAGCTGAAACGCCATTCTGATATCTCTATCCGACTTAAAATAACCCTCCATAAGTTCACTCCAGCGTTCTCGCTCGCTGAAGTTTACCTTAGCGTAGCCATAACCAGGCAAATCGACAAGACGGATATTATCAACCTTATAAAAATTGATTGTAACCGTTTTTCCGGGTTTAGAACTTACTCTTGCTATAGATTTTCGGTTTAAAATCTTATTTATAAGCGAAGATTTGCCAACATTTGACCTGCCGCAAAAACAAACTTCAGGAAGAGTTGAATCTTCAAGTTGCGCGAACGTACCAAAAGCCTTTTCAAACTGCGCATTATTAAAATTCATATTATCCCTTCCTTATTGGCTTACTCTATTGTGCGAAACCACACTTAAATCTTCAAAAATATGTGATTCTTCCCTGCTGCTTTTTTCTTCGGCAAAAGCAAAATTTAAAATTTCATCTGCAAAAGATACAGGAATAAAATGCACATTTTCTTTTACAACGCTGTCAACATCTTCAAGGTCGGCAAGGTTTTCTTTTGGTATAAATACGGTCTTAACTCCGCCGCGGTATGCCGCCATTGACTTTTCACGAAGTCCGCCGATTTTAAGCACTCTACCGCGAAGTGTCACTTCACCTGTCATAGCGATATCACGTCTTATTTTCTTGCCTGTAAGGGCAGAAACCAAGGCGGTAACCATTGTAACACCTGCCGACGGGCCGTCCTTTGGAACAGCGGCTTCGGTAGCATGGATATGAATATCCTTAGTTTTATAGAACATAGCATCTATACCGTATTTTGCGGCATTACTGCGAACAAAACTAACCGCCGTCATAGCCGACTCTTTCATAACGTCGCCCAAAGAACCTGTGAGTTCAACCTTTCCTGTTCCCTCCATTACCGATACTTCAAGCTGCATAATTTCTCCGCCGACACTCGTCCAGGCAAGACCGTTAATAATACCAACTGCATCTTGTTCTAAAATTACTTCGGGCGTGTATTTATGTCTGCCAAGCATTTCCACTACTGTTTTTTCAGTTATGGTAACACGCTTCTTTTGACCGCTTGCAATTATTTTAGCACTCTTACGGCAAAGAGAAGCAATATTGCGTTCAAGTTTTCTGACACCTGCTTCGCGTGTATAAAAATCAACAAGCGAATACAAAGCTTCGTCTGTAAACTTAACTTGATTTTTAAGCAAACCGTGACGTGAAATTTGTTTTTGAACCAAATGCCTTTTAGCGATTTGAAACTTTTCTTCACGAGTATAACTTGAAACCTCAATGATTTCCATTCTGTCAAGCAAAGGCGCAGGAATGGTATCAAGCGAGTTTGCAGTTGCCAAAAATACGGTTTTGCTTAAATCATAAGGTATTTCAATAAAATGGTCAACAAAAGTATTATTCTGTTCGGGGTCTAATACTTCAAGCAAAGCAGACGCGGGGTCACCCTTATAGTCATTACCAAGCTTATCAACTTCGTCAAGCAAAATAACAGGGTTTCCGCTCCCCGAATTTTTAAGCGCTGTAATAATTTTACCCGGCATTGCGCCGATATATGTCTTACGGTGACCTCGAATTTCAGATTCATCGTGAACACCGCCAAGCGCTACGCGGGCAAACTTTCTTCCCATACACTCGGCAACAGTTTTGCCTATAGAGGTTTTACCCACACCGGGCGGGCCTACAAGACAAATAATTTGTCCCTTAATATCGGGAGATAACGCGTAAACCGACAAAAGTTCGAGTATGCGTTCTTTTACCTTTTCAAGACCGTAAATATCGCGGTTAAGTATTTTTTCCGCCTTTAAAACATCAGTGGAAGTTTTGGTATATGCGTTCCAAGGAAGCTCTATACAGGTGTCAAGATAGTTTCTCTCAACAGTGCCTTCATGTGAACCCTGCGGCATTTTGGCAAGTTTATTAACGTGGCTATGCAACTGCTCTTTTACCGATATTTCAGCCGAAAGAGCTTCTATCTTGGTGTGATAGGTATCAATTTCGTCAGCAGTTTCATCTCCGTAAAGTTCGTTTGATATTACTTTCAACTGCTCGCGCAAGTAATATTCTTTTTGATTTTCGTCAATAGAAAAGCGTGTTTTTTCAGCAATGCGCTTGTCAATTTGGTTAATTTCGTGTTCTTTTTCCAATAACTCAATAAGAATTTTAGCACGCTTCACAGGTGATAGTTGCTCTAAAACATACTGTTTATCGTCATAAGGCGCATTAACATTAAAGGTTATAAAATCGCACAAAAATCCTAACTCATCGCTGTTTTCCACAGTCATTGCAATATCGGGCGAGGCATTTGGCATAAGCGACATATACTTTGCAAACTGTGATTTCACACGGCGAAGCAAGGTTTCTTTATAAATTTCGCGGTTGTTTACTGCCTTTTCTTCACATTTAGAAACTTTTGCTGTGTAAAAATCGGGCAAAGCGTAAAAATCGGTATGGGTGGCTCTGTGGAGTCCTTGAACCAAAACCTTTGTAAGATTATCGCTTACGCGCAAAACCTGTTTTATCTTTGCCACACAGCCGATTTTATATAAATCTTGCACCTCAGGTTCGTCAACATAACAGTCTTTTTGCGTTACAAGATAGATAAGTTGATTTTTCTCCATCGCATATTTTAAAGCGTTTATTGACTTTTTTCTGCCAACATCAAACGAAGCGACAGTATTCGGGAAAACAACCACACCGCGAAGTGCCAAAACAGGCATTTGGGTGGCTGTAACATCTGTTATTGTAGGCATAATTTCTCCTTAATTATTCCAATTGCTATTATATATTGCTGTGGCAAAAAGTTCATTCTCTTGGAAGACGAAGACCACCGTTGCATTTTCAAACTCTGCTTTTAAAACTGTACCGTCAAGCACATAACTTGCAAAAAAAGCATTTTCTTCGGTAAGAGGTTCTTCTGTGAATTCGATATCAGCAAGAGCTTCTTTCACTTCAAGAATAACAGTACCAAGCGGAAAATCAAAAGCAGTATCATAATTTACGATATATGAAATGCCTTTATCCTCACCGGATTTATTGTAGTAGTAACAAATACTGCCGTTATCAAGCAAAACATTCTTTTCGCCTTGCACAATTTCAAAATAGAACTCCTGCTCGTCGTGGCCGTGATTATGATTGGGGTCTTCCTCATGTTCGGCTTCTGCCTGTTCCTTTAATTCGTTAAGACCGTTTATAACAGTATCCGGCGCTTCGCCTAAAGTATACTTTGCTTCGGGCATTTGTCCCAGATTTGCATAATACTCCAAATCAACCGTATTTTCTTTTTTCTTGCTTCCTTGCGAACAAGCACAAAGTGTAAACACAAGACCAACTACCAACAAAATAGAAATAATTTTTTTCATTTCTTTTTTCCTTTTATCAGTTTTTATTTAATTTTGTAAGCATATTGTGGCGCAAATTCCACAAATCTTCAGATAAATCTACATAATAGGTGTGCGGATTTTCAAAACGCTTTACTTCGTCCCACAAAGAGTCAACCTGTTCTTCTCTGTACTTGGAAATTTCCTGTACAGTTGGGTTTTCATAAACAAGTCTTCCCCTTTCAAAAACCTTAACCTGAAGTTTTTTAGCCACAAAATCGGTTACGACCTTACGCTTCCACGTGTGAACGGGGTCGAAAATTTCGTAAGGCTCGCTACTGTCAATCTTTTCGTGACCAAGAGTGATAACATCGGCAATAGCCTTGCCGGTTTCTCTATCATACAAACGCCATGGAATTTTAACACCAGGCAGGGTGATTTTTGCGGTGTTTTCGCTGATTTTAATTTTAGGAATTACTTCGCCGTTCTTTTCAACTGCGGAAAGCTTGTAAACACCACCGAAAACCGCTTCACTTCTGGCGGTTATAAGGCGTTCACCCACGCCATAAGTATCAACCTTTGCTCCCTGCGAAATCATATCGCGGATAAGGTATTCGTCCAAAGAATTGGAAATGCAGATTTTACAGTCGGGATAGCCTGCATCATCAAGCATTTTACGTGCTTTTTTGGTAAGATAGGTAATATCACCGCTGTCAATACGTATACCTACAGGTCGTTTTCCCAACGGTTTTAAAACTTCGTCAAAAACTTTTATGGCATTAGGAATACCTGATTTTAAAACATTGTAGGTATCAACAAGCAAAAGACAACTATCGGGATATTTTTCGGCATAAGTCTTAAACGCGGTATATTCGTCGGTGAAAAGCTGTACCCAGCTGTGAGCCATAGTACCGCTTGCCTTAACGCCGAAATCCTTTGCTGTTAACACACAGGAAGTACCTGTGCAACCGCCTATGATAGCCGCTCTCGCGCCATAGTAAGCCGCGCCGTTACCGTGAGCACGGCGTGCGCCGAATTCCATAACAGGTCTACCCTCGGCCGCACGTACAATACGGTTTGCCTTTGTAGCAATAAGCGACTGATGGTTTATTGTGAGCAATACCATTGTCTCAAGCATCAAAGCTTGCATTGCATTACCGCGAACGGTAACAATCGGCTCTTGCGGGAAAATTACTGTTCCTTCGGGAACCGCCCAAACATCACAATCAAATTTGAAGTTTTTCAAATAATCAATGAACTCGTCTGAAAACAAATCAAGACTTCTCAAATAATCAATATCTTCATCGTCGAAATGTAAATCCTGCATATATTCAATTAACTGCTCAAGACCTGCCATAATAGCAAAACCGCCATTGTCGGGCACCCGACGGAAAAACATATCAAAATAGGTTATGTGGTCTTTCATATCACTTGTGAAAACACCGTTTGCCATGGTGAGTTCATAAAGGTCCATAAGCATTGTTAAATTCATTTTAGCGTTTTTCATTTTCTTCACCTTTACATCTTTTCGGGAGCGTCAATCTTAAGAAGTGTGAGAACATTTTTAATAACTGTAGCAGTAGCCTCGCACAAAGAAAGTCTTGCCTGCATTAAATCTTCGTCAATGCCTTTAACTCTGCAAGCCGCATAGAACTTGTGGAATTTAGTAGCAAGTTATTGCACATAGTGAGTAATTTTTGAAGGGTCGTAAGCTTTTGCAGAAGCAACAAATTCATAAGTAATAGCCGCGATATGAAGAATAAGCTCTT
>CAYQFW010000095.1:0-5585 GCA_964416955.1 uncultured Ruminococcus sp. | reverse complement strand
CAGGGCGGTCACGCTTCTGCGCCGAAGCCGAATTCGCCCCTTGTAATGCTTTCGGACGCTTGCTGTAAAATTGAAGAAAATCCCTTTAAAGCGCATATTACAAAGCCTGTTAAAGAGATGTTCGATACTTTGGGCAGACATTCGAACTTTTTATATAGAATGATTTTTGCAAACCTTTGGTTATTTGCGCCTGTTCTTGACCTGTTGGCTAAAAAGCAGGGCGGAGAAATGAATGCTCTTTTGCGTACTACTGTAGCCTTTACAAAGGCGAGCGGAAGTGATGCTTTTAATGTTATTCCGCCCGAGGCGAAATTTGTTACAAATATTCGCCTTAACCCCGCAGATACAATGGATAGCGCTATTGAATATTTAAAGAAAACCGTTGATAACGAAAATGTGGAAATAACCGCGCTTGAAGGCACAAACCCAAGCCGCATTTCCGAGACTGATTGTGAAGCGTGGGAAAAGGTGGCAAGTGCTGTAGCATCTACCTGGAAAGGCTGTATTGTATCACCCTATCTCATGGTACAATGCTCCGATAGCCGTCACTACGGCAGAATTTCTGACAAGGTTTACCGTTTTTCCGCTATGGCATTATCAAGTGAAGAGAGAGCTACAATTCACGGACATAACGAGCGTATTCCTGTTGAAACCATTCACAAGACGGTGGAGTTTTATATTCGACTTATGAAACAGTGTTAATTTGCGGTTGACAAGCAAAAGTCTTTTTGCTATAATATGTATAGAGAATTAGAGAATAGCAAAAGAATGATAAAAGGCGTTCTTTTGCTATTTTTGTTTTTTTGGTGGTGAAAAAAGTGGAAGAAAAGATTTTAAGCTGTTTGGAAAATTCTCCGATTATAGCAGCGGTAAGGGATAAGCATTTTGAAAAGGCTTTAATTTCTCCGTCGGATGTAATTTTCCTTTTAGGCGGCGATATTGCGACTATCGGCGAACGTATAAAATCTGCTAAAGAAAAGGGAAAGTATATCTTTGTGCATATCGACTTAACCGATGGTATCGGCAAAGATAAAAGCGGTATCAGATTTTTGGCAGAGCTTGGTGTTCACGGTATTATAAGTACAAAAATCAATCTTATCAGGGCCGCTAAAGATTCAGGTCTTGTTACAGTTCAGCGCTTTTTTGCCTATGATTCTCACGGCATTGAGGGAATTGAAGAGGTGCTTTCGGTTACTAAACCGCACTTTATTGAAATTATGCCCGGTGTTATCGGGAAAATCACGAGTAGATTTTCAAAATGCCGAATTCCGCTTATATCGGGCGGTCTTATAGAAACCAAAGCCGAAGTTACCGACGCGCTAAAATGCGGTGCATTTGCCGTTTCTACGGGCAAAGAAGAACTTTGGTACATTTAATTAAAGGAGAAAATGAAAATGGCAAAGACTAACATTGTTGATTGGAAAACTATAACCGATTTTGTGGTTGACGCTTTTGTGGGCTACGGAATCCCGAGAAAAGATGCAGAAATCTGCGCTGATGTGCTTTTGGAATCGGATAAGCGCGGTATTGAATCTCACGGTGTAAACCGCTTTAAGCCTGTGTATCTTGATAGAATTAAAGCAGGTATTCAAAACGCTGTAACAAATATAGAAATAGTTAAAGAAACACCAACCACCGCTGTTATCGACGGTCATCACGGTATGGGACAGGTAATAGGTCATAAGGCTATGAGTATGGCTATTGAAAAGGCTAAAACCTACGGTATGGGTATGGTTGTTGTACGTAACTCCTGCCACTACGGTATTGCGGGTTATTACACAACAATGGCTACAAAAGCAGGATGTATCGGTATGACAGGTACAAATGCACGTCCGTCTGTAGCACCCACTCACGGCGTTGAGGGTATGTTCGGTACAAACCCCTTTACAATCGGTGTTCCTACCGATGAAGCCTTTGACTTTAATTTTGACTGCGCTACTTCAATTACCCAAAATGGTAAGGTTGAATATTACGAAAGAATAGGCGAAGATGTACACCCCGGTACTATTATTGATACCGACGGTAATGCCGTTGAAGGCGATGCAGGTGTGGCTTTAAAGAAAATTCGCGGCGGTACAGCGGCGCTTACAACTCTCGGCGGTATAGGTGAAGACCTTGGCGGTTATAAGGGCTACGGCTTTGCTTTGGCGGTTGAATTTTTCTCGTCAATTCTCCAAGACGGCGCTTACGGTAAAGCACTTGACGGTAAGGACGAAAACGGAAATATCCGTCCATACAGTCTCGGACACTGGTTTATTGCTATTGATACCAATCACTTTATGGGTGAAGATATTGCCCGTAAAAAAGCAGGAGATATCTGCCGTAGTATGCGCGCTTCTAAGAAAGCCCCTGGTGCTGAGCGTATCTACACCGCAGGCGAAAAGGAATATGAAATCGGTATTGCGCGAGAAAGCGGTGTTCCGATAAATGAATCGGTACAGAAAGAAATTATCCAGATTCGTGACGAATTAGGTCTTACACAGTACAAATTTCCTTGGGAGAATTAAAAATGGATATCAGACAGGAATCTTTAAAAAAGCATTATGAATGGGGCGGTAAAATTGAGGTTGTCTCGCGCGCAAAAATTAACACACGCGAAGACCTTTCTTTAGCATACACCCCAGGTGTTGCAGAGCCTTGCCTTGAAATAAATAAGGATATAAATAAGTCTTATGAACTCACCCGCCGCAGTAATTTGGTTGCGGTTGTGACTGACGGTACTGCTGTTTTAGGTCTTGGGGATATCGGCCCCGAAGCTGGTATGCCTGTTATGGAAGGTAAATGCGCTTTGTTCAAAGAATTTGCCGATGTTGACGCTTTTCCGCTTTGCATAAAGAGTAAGGATGTTGACGAAATTGTTCGCACAGTTTACTTGCTTTCGGGTAGCTTTGGCGGTGTTAACCTTGAAGATATTTCGGCTCCGCGTTGCTTTGAAATTGAAAGAAAACTCAAAGAAATTTGTGATATCCCGATTTTCCACGATGACCAACACGGTACAGCGATAGTTGTTGCCGCGGCTCTTATCAACGCTTTAAAGCTTGTTAAAAAGCAAATCGGCGAAGTAAAGGTTGTCATCAACGGCGCAGGCTCGGCAGGTATTGCTATAGGCAAGCATCTTATGAATATGGGTGTTAAAAATCTCACCTTCTGCGACCGTTTTGGTATTATTTGCGAGGGTGACGAGAATAACAACCCCGCCCAAGAAGAAATATCAAAGGTTACTAACCTTGAACACAAAAAAGGAAGCCTTGCTGATGCTTTAGTAGGTGCAGACGTATTTATCGGTGTATCAGCTCCTAACCTTGTTAACGAAGAGATGGTTAAGTCTATGGCGCCCGATGCCATTATGTTCCCGATGGCTAATCCCACACCCGAAATTATGCCTGATATCGCAAAGAAAGCAGGTGCGCGTGTTGTTGGCACAGGACGTTCCGACTTCCCGAACCAGATTAACAACGTTTTGGCTTTCCCCGGTATTTTCCGCGGTGCTCTTGACTGCAGAGCAACCTGTATCAATGAAGAAATGAAGGTGGCTACCTCTTATGCTTTGGCGTCTCTCATTCCCGATGACGAAATCTCGGAAGAAAATATAATCGCAACCGCGCTTGATAAACGCGTGGCTGAGGTTGTGGCAAAGGCAGTTGTTAAGACTGCAAAAGAAACAGGAGTTGCAAGAATTTAATGTTTGAAAGTATAAATTTGTTTTTGTTTGATATGGACGGAACACTCTATCTCGGCGACAGACTTTTCGATTTTACAATTGAGTTATTGCAGAAGATAAAGGCTAAAGGCAAGAAGTATATGTTTATGACAAATAACTCTTCAAAGAGTGTTTCGGCATATATTGAAAAGCTTGGCAAATTAGGTATCAAAGCGACCAAAGAGGATTTTATAACATCTTCACAGGCTACGGCTTATTACCTTAAAAAGCACCACGCTAATGCCCGTCTTTATGTTTGCGGTACTAAGTCTTTGAAAGAAGAACTTAAAGAAAATGGTTTTACAGTCACTGAAAATATAGATGAAGTGGATTGTATAGTTATGGGCTACGATACCGAGCTTAATTATAAAAAGCTTTGGGATGTATCATATATGCTCACAACCCGCGATTTGCCCTATATCGCCACAAACCCCGATTACGTTTGTCCTACCGAGTGGGGAAGTGTGCCCGACTGCGGAAGTGTATGTGATATGATTTTTAACGCGACGGGTAAAAGACCGCTGTTTATAGGCAAGCCTGAACCGTTAATGCCGATGCTCGCTATGGAACAGTATGGGTATACACCAAAAGAAACCGCAGTTATAGGTGACCGAATTTATACCGACGTTAAAAGCGGTTTAAACGCGGGAGCGGTAAGTGTGCTTGTAATGAGCGGCGAAACCACTAAAGAAATTCTTGACGCTTCACCCGATAAACCTGATATTGTACTTAAAGATGCAAGTGAAATAATGAAAATTTTGTAAAAACTTAAACACCCTCGCCTTAATGGAAAGCTCCATTGAGGCGAGGGTGAAAGTTATTGCAAAACATGGTTAAATACCATTTATTGTTCGATTGTTGTTATATCATATTTATGCGATATAGTCAATATTTTCTAAAAAGAAAGCAGGCTTTATTTTGAACCCACAAATAGTGTAAACATAAGAATACCTTTTTGTTGACAATACATTTTATAAATGTTAAAATATTAAAAATGGGAATTTTTTATGTTATTTTGCAGTATAGTAAGGAATTTTACCGATTTTAATCCTATTATCATGCTTCGGCGATTTTGAAAAGCGGTTAGTATAATGAATTCTTCACCTACTTGTGTGAGTATTCCGCTTCTGCTTTCAAGGCGGTTGCCAACTGCACATTCTGCTTTTACGGGTTTTCCTATGTAGCTTTTAAGCTGTTCGGTTAAGGTGGGTGCGGTGACTGTAATATCAGAATTTTCGAATTCCTCTTTTAAATAATCTTCATAAATTTGCAAATCGGTATCACTTGTAATCGGTATTGGAAAATCATAATTCATTAAATCACTCCGTATATAGCTTTACATTACATGCTATGGGGTTAAATAAATTTTGTTAATTTTTTAAGTTAGGGGTAAGTGGTTTGGAAAAGGTTAGTGAATTTTTCGGCATAAATGTTTTTAATGACGCGGTAATGATTGAGCGTTTGCCGAAAGAAACCTATGAAATCTTAAAGAGTACAATTAAAGAGGGTAAAAGTCTTGACAGCAGTATTGCAAATACTGTAGCCGAGGCTATGAAAGAGTGGGCTATTGAAAAGGGTGCCACTCATTATACCCATTGGTTCCAACCTTTAACAGGTATTACCGCCGAGAAGCACGATAGCTTTATCACCCCCACAGAAGACGGTCATATTTTGATGGAATTTTCGGGAAAGGAGCTTATCAAGGGCGAGCCTGACGCTTCGTCTTTTCCTTCGGGTGGTCTTCGTGCTACCTTTGAAGCGCGCGGTTACACCGCTTGGGACCCGAGCTCTTACGCCTTTATCAAGGATAAAACCCTTTGTATCCCTACTGCTTTTTGTTCTTTCAGCGGTGAAGCTCTCGACCAAAAAACTCCTTTGCTTCGCA
>CAYQFW010000094.1:0-5593 GCA_964416955.1 uncultured Ruminococcus sp. | reverse complement strand
CTATTCCTAAACCCGACGACACGGCAGACGCTTTGGCAATTGCTATTTGCGACGGACATTATTCTGATTCGATTTTAAGGAGATAATTTATGATTGCATCAGTAAGAGGAAAACTTATTTTTACAGATAACAACTGCGCTGTGGTTGAATGCGGCGGCGTTGGTTATAAATGCTTTGTTACTAAAAATACGCTTTACAATTTAGGTCAAAAGGGCGAAGAAGTTATGCTTTATACTTTTTTGTCAGTGCGCGAAGATGCTATGGACTTATACGGATTTAAAGAGCTTGAAGAGCTTGATGCTTTTAAGTTGCTTACTTCGGTAAACGGCGTTGGCGCAAAAATGGGATTGGCGCTTTTGTCGGAGTTTACGGCTTCTCAGTTAACTTTATATATCGCTAGCGGTGACCACAAAGCGCTTACGGCAGCCAGCGGTGTAGGACCTAAATTAGCGCAAAGAATTGTGCTTGAACTTAAAGATAAAGTAGGTTCGTTGCAGTCGGGTGATATTTTGGAAATTAAAGCGGTTGGAAATGCAACACTCAACTCTAACACCAAAGAAGCAGTTTCGGCTTTAGTAACACTTGGTTATACTCAAAGTGAAGCGTCTTTGGCGGTTGGTAAATGTGACCCGTCGCTTTCTACAGAAGAACTTATAAAGCAAGCGCTCAAAACTCTCGCAAGGGGGATATAATAAATGATAGAACAAGAGATGGATTTTGAAAACCGTATCGTTTCGCCTGATTACAGTTTTGCAGAAGATGACGGCGAGTTAACTTTACGTCCTAAAACGCTACAGGATTATATCGGTCAGGATAAGGTTAAAGAAAATTTGAGTATATATATCAAGGCGGCTTTACAACGTAACGAAAGCCTTGACCATGTTTTGCTTTACGGCCCTCCGGGGCTTGGCAAAACCACCCTTTCGGGCATTATTGCAAGGGAAATGGGGGTTAACCTTCGTGTGACTTCAGGTCCTGCAATTGAAAAGCAGGGCGACCTTGTTGCAATTCTCACTTCGCTTAATCAGGGTGACGTGTTGTTTATTGACGAAATTCACCGTCTGTCGAGAAATGTTGAAGAAATTTTATATCCCGCCATGGAAGATTTTTCTTTGGATATAATTCTTGGAAAAGGTCCGTCGGCAAGGTCGATAAGGCTTGATGTTCCGCACTTTACATTGGTAGGTGCTACCACCCGTTCGGGACAATTAACCGCCCCGCTTCGCGACCGTTTCGGCGTGCTGCTCCGACTTGAACTTTATACTCCCGAGCAGTTGGCACAAATCGTTACCCGTTCGGCAGGGATTTTAGGAATAGAAATTGAGCATGACGGTGCTTTGGAGATTGCGTCGCGTTCGCGCGGTACACCGCGTATCGCTAACCGACTGCTTCGCCGTGTGCGTGATATAGCGCAGGTAGAATTTGACGGTGTTATTACCGAAGAAGTGGCAAGAAAAGCGTTATCACGCTTTGAAATTGATGAATTGGGTCTTGACGATTTTGACCGCAAAATGCTTGCTACGATTATTACAAATTATTCTGGCGGTCCTGTCGGTCTTGATACTTTGGCGGCGGCTTTGGGTGAGGAAGCGGTTACTATTGAAGACGTTTACGAGCCCTACCTTATGCAAATCGGTTTCTTAACCCGAACTGCAAGGGGCAGATGCGTTACCAAACTTGCTTATGACCATTTGGGAATAGAATTAAAAGATAGTGGAAACCAACAATCAATTTTTTAAAGGAATTATTTGATGAGAACAGTTAAAGGTTTTAAAGATTATGAACTGATTGATGCCGACTCAGGTGAGAGACTTGAGCGTTGGGGCGATATTATTTTAATTCGTCCCGACCCGCAGGTTATTTGGGCAACCGAGCGTAAAAATCCGCTTTGGAGAAATGCTCACGCTAAATATCACCGTTCGAATTCGGGCGGGGGATATTGGGAAACTTATAAAAAAGTGCCTGATGTTTGGAGTATTTCTTACGACGACCTTACCTTCCGCTTAAAACCGATGGGCTTTAAACATACAGGTCTTTTCCCTGAACAAGCGGTAAATTGGTCGCTTGCAAAAGAACTTATAAAAAACACCGACCGTGAAATTTCGGTGCTTAATTTGTTTGCATACACAGGCGGCGCTACGGTTGCTTGTCTTTCGGCAGGGGCGAGCGTTACCCACGTTGATGCGTCAAAGGGTATGGTGCAGTGGGCAAAGGAAAATGCTTCGGTGTCCGGGCTGGCGGATAGAAACGTTCGTTGGCTTGTAGATGACTGTTTAAAGTTTGTGAAGCGCGAAATCAGACGCGGTAAAAAATATGATGCAATTATTATGGACCCGCCTTCTTATGGCAGAGGTCCTAATGGCGAAGTGTGGAAACTTGAACAGCAACTTAGTGAACTTTTGCTCGAAACAGGCAAACTTTTGTCGGATGACGCGTTGTTCTTTTTTCTTAATTCTTACACAGGCGGTCTTTCGCATACAATACTTGACTATATGGTTTCGGAGTATGTTGTTAAGGGGAGAGGCGGCAAGGTTTACACCGATGAAATCGGCTTGCCGATAACTGAAAAGGGATTTTCGATGCCTTGCGGAAATACAACGATTTGGACTGGGTGAAATGGATAATATAATTGAGGTAAAAAACGTAAGTTATGAATATACTGCTGATGCGGAAATTTACCGAGCAGTTGACAATCTTTCTTTTGGTATTAAGCGCGGAAGCTTTACCGTGATTCTCGGTCATAACGGTTCGGGTAAATCTACTTTGGCTAAAATGCTCAACGGTCTTTATAAACCAACCCAAGGTGATATTTTGGTTGATGGTATAAATACTAAAGAAGAAAATACTGAAATTGAAGTTAAGCGCAAGGTTGGTATGGTTTTTCAAAATCCTGATAATCAGCTTGTGGCTTCTATAGTTGAAGAGGATGTGGCTTTTGGCCCTGAAAATTTAGGACTTGAGCCAAGTGTTATCAGACGTAGGGTTGATGATGCGCTTAAAAGTGTTGGAATGTATGAATTCCGAGAGTCAACACCGCATCGTCTTTCGGGTGGTCAAAAGCAGAGAGTTGCCATTGCGGGAATTATTGCGATGGAGCCTGAATGTCTTATCTTAGACGAGCCGACAGCAATGCTCGACCCTGTGGGCAGAAGAGAAATTGTTGAAACTTTGTATAAACTTAACCGTGAAAAAGGTATTACGGTAGTTCTAATAACTCATTATATGGAAGAAGCAGAGAACGCTGACAGAGTTATGGTTATGAATGACGGTGTGATTATTGATGATAACACACCTAAAGAAATTTTTAAGAATGCAGAGCAACTTAAAGCGGTGGGGTTATCTGTTCCGCAAACAACCGAACTTTTGTATGCTTTGAATAAGAACGGTTTTAATGTTGCAACCGATGTTTTGTCGGTAGAAGAAACAGCACAGGCAATAGCTGCCTGTTTGGAGGAAAAATAATTGGCAATCTTACAGGTTGAAAATTTAACCCATACTTACGGCGGAAATACTCCGTTTATAAACGACGCCGTAAGAGATGTGAGCTTTACTGTTGAAGAAGGCGAAATTTTAGGAATTATCGGGCATACGGGTTCGGGAAAATCTACTCTTGTGCAACACCTGAACGGACTTTTAAAGCCTACAAACGGTGAAGTTTTCATAGAAAACGCAAATATTTGGGATAGCCCAAAGGAAATAAGACTTGTCCGCTCAAAAGTAGGGCTTGTTTTTCAATACCCTGAATATCAATTGTTTGAAGAAACTGTTTACGAGGATATTGCCTTTGGACCTAAAAATATGGGACTTTCAGGAGCAGAACTTGATAGCAGAGTTCGCGAAACGTGTAAAATTATCGGTGTCAAGGAAGAGTATTTGCAAAAGTCACCTTTTGATTTGTCGGGCGGTGAGAAACGTCGTGTGGCAATTGCGGGTGTTATGGCTATGAACCCAAAAATTATTGTGTTTGATGAGCCGACGGCAGGACTTGACCCTAAGGGCAGAGACGAAATTATTAAAGTTATTTATAATTATCGCAAGGTAACAGGTGCTACGGTTATTATAATATCTCACAGTATGGAAGATATGGCACAGATTACCGATAAATTGCTTGTTATGAGTAAAGGCAGTCTTGTTATGTTTGATAAAACCGAAAATGTTTTTAAAAACGGTGATAAACTTCGTGAAATCGGTCTTAATGTACCGATTGTGACAAGAGTTTTTGATATATTAAAAGAAAAAGGCTTTTGCCTTCCTGATGATGTTTTCACAGTAGAACGCGCGGTGGAGGTTTTGAAGCAGATAAAGGCAGGTGACCGCAATGCTTAAGGACATAACCTTTGGGCAGTATGTAGAAACAAGGTCGCCCATTCACAAAGCTGACCCGCGGGTTAAGATGGTATTGCTTATAGTTGCGGTAGTATTTATCTTTTTGGCAAAAAATATTTTTGCGCTTTTAACTTCGCTGGTGTTTGTACTGACTGTGATGATTGTATCAAAAGTACCCTTTAAGATGTATCTTAAAAACCTTAAAGCAATACTTCCCATTATTATTTTCACCTCGGTTATCAATATGTTTTACGGTGATGAGACTAACGGCGTTTTGATTTCTTTTTGGAAGTTGACAATCACTTATGACGGTCTTTACCGCGCTTTCTTTATGGCGCTTCGTATAATACTTCTTATAATAATTAGTTCGTCGCTCACATATACCACAACCCCTAACGATTTGACCGATGCTATTGAAAGTCTTTTAAGTCCGCTTAAGTTTATCGGTCTTAAAAGTGCGGTTCATACGTTAGCGCTTATGATGACTATTGCGCTTCGTTTTATTCCCACTTTGGTTGAAGAAGCAGGGAAGATTATGAATGCCCAAAAGGCAAGAGGGGCAGACCTTGAAAACGGGAATTTAAAGGAGCGCATAAAAGCGTTGATACCCATTCTTATTCCTTTGCTTTTGTCTTCGGTAAGACGTGCTTACGAGTTGGCGGAAGCAATGGAGTGCCGTTGTTATAACGGTGGCGAAGGAAAGACAAGAATGAAACAATTGAAGATTTCTTTTGTTGATTTTGTTTTGATGGGAGTTTCTTTGGTTTTCTGTGTCGCAACAGTATTGTTTAACTATTTATTTTGAATTGGGAGCGGTGTTTTTATGAAACGAATGCTTTTAACAATTTCATACGACGGCACCGCTTATCACGGCTGGCAGGTGCAACAAAATGCGGTTACTGTTCAAAGCGTTTTGTGTGAAAGTTTGGGGCAGATACTTAAAACAAAAGTTTCGGTCACAGGAACTTCGCGCACCGATGCAGGCGTTCACGCTAAAGAATTCACCTGTCATTTTGACTGTGAGGAGAGTATTCCCGAAGAAGCGTTTTTGCGCGGACTGAATTCGGTACTGCCGGGTGATATTGCTGTTACAGACTGTAAACAAGTGCCAAACGATTTTCATGCGAGATATAACGCCAAGGGGAAGACCTATTGTTATAATATTTACAACAGCAATAAAAAAGACCCTTTTAAATCTCGCTATGCTTGTCAGATTGAAAGACCGCTTGATATAGAAAAAATGAATGATTTTGCCAAACAAATCATA
>CAYQFW010000093.1:0-5648 GCA_964416955.1 uncultured Ruminococcus sp. | reverse complement strand
ACTATGTCGTCTTTATAAACCTATTACTGCATTTTGGACAATGAATTTCAATTTTTCCTCTTCCCTTTGGAACCTTTAAATAAACCTTACAAGATGAACATTTATAATATTTATGTGTTTTACGCTCGCGAAACATTCTTTTTCTCAAATTAAAAAACTGCTTGCATTTATTCTTGACATTCAAAAATTTTTGAAGTTCATCATAACGCCTATATGTGTTTTTTGAATATGTACGAAACAGCGACCACACCATCAAACCCAAGGCGATTATATAAAGTGCAGGCGCAAAAGCCGAAAAGATAACAAGTACCAATGCCGTCAGCATTATAGATTTAGATAATTCATCATATCCGTAGCGGCCGTACATCCAAGCCCTGTAATTTGCAATTAAATTTTGAAACCTTCTATTCATATTTTTATTATCGCCTCAATTTTATATTTTATATTTTAAGTATATCCTTATTTTATGTCAGTTTAAAGACAAAATTGTTAACAATTTTTAAAATTCATATATAAAGTATAAAAGATTTCACCTTTTTGAGTGAAACCTTTATTTTATCTTAACATTCTTAAATAAAACTTCAACCGCCTTAGAATCGGTTGTGATTTTTATAGGCAAGCCCGTAGCCCCAAGCTCTAATCTATACTCAAAATCGTCGGTTATACCCTCGGTGTAAAAAACATCATTTTCCTTTAAAACTTCACTATTTTCAGCCGATAAAACTTCATTAATAAAAGAAGCAACCGAGTTTTCAAAAACAATTTTTTGGCTTATAAACTCAATCTCGTCAAAATTAACCGAAACCCCGTTTTTAGAGAACTTAAATTTAAGCCCTTCTATTTCGGCGGGTGAAATAAATGCTATTTCCGTATTTCCATTATTCTCTATATCAACCTGACATTCATATTTCTCGTTGTAATATGTGGCTTCGCAGTCAAAAGAAATACCGTGAGTTATAGGGGTTATTTTCTGACTTGTCGCCCTACACCCCGTAAGCAAAAATAACATCAATATAACCGAAAATAGCTTTTTCAAAAAATCACCTTTTTATAAAGCTTCGATTATATCGCTCGGCAATAATGCCTGCTCTCCTTTTAGTTTTGCCACCTTGTCGGCAGTCGCACTATGGGTATAAACCGCAGATTTCACCGCGCTTATAACGTCTAACCCTTGCGCAAGGTAAGAAACAATAATTCCCGCAAGAACGTCACCGCTTCCACCCGTTGCTAACCCACTGTTACCGCAGGTATTAAAAAATACCTGTCCGTCGGGTGTGGCAAGTAGCGTGTTAGTACCTTTAAGCACAACAAAGCAGTTATATTCCTTTGCAAAATCGGTTGCCGTTTTAACGCGGTTTTGCTCAATTTCATTCACTGAAATTCCCGTAAGCCGTGACATTTCCGCAGGATGCGGAGTTAAAATAATCGGAGCATTAGTTTTCTTTAATATATTTATATTCGGCACCAATGCATTTATGCCATCGGCATCTACAACTGTTGGAATTTTTGTATTTAAAAGCAATTTTTTAACGAGTTTAGCGGTAGACTTGGTATTACCTATTCCGCAACCGATAAGCGCCGCAGTTGCCTTTTGCAAAGGCTTATTTACATCGGCACTTCCACTAAAGCCGCCCTTTAAGGTTTGCTTTGCGATAAGACAAACCGCTTCGGGCACCGCGCATGTGAGAATTTTATAAATGCTTTTAGGAATAACGCATTTCGCAATACCAACGCCACTTCTAAGACTTGCTCTCGCCGATAAAATTGCCGCACCTGCCATACCGTAGCTTCCGCAAAACATAACCGCCGTACCAAAAGTGCCTTTGTGGGAGTTCTTGGGGCGCATTATAGGTTTCGATTTGTCAATGGTCTGATACTTATAACCTGTCGGCTCCACACCGATATCAGCAACCACAACCTTACCCGAGTAATTATTGGAAGGCGGTAACATAAAGCAAGGCTTTAGCGCTATAAATGTCACCGTTAAATCAGCATCAACACAAGCACCTAAAATCTTACCGCTGTCGCACTCCATACCCGACGGGATATCAATAGCTACGCGATAAGCTTTTTGCTTATTTATTTCAAAAATAACATCGGCAATTTTTTCTTCCAAGGCTCTGTTAAGCCCGATACCGAAAAGCGCATCAATTATAATATCATATTCTCGGTCTATCCGCTCAGCCTTTTCAACACCCGAAAGGCAGGAATAATAGTGCTTTGCAGAGTCGGTCAAAGGTTCGCCCAAAGGAGTTATAACTGTAACATCCGCACCGTTTTCAGCAAGATTTTGGGCAATAACAAAACCGTCTCCGCCGTTGTTACCGTTTCCACACACAACGGCTATTTTCTTATTCTCAAATTCTACATTTTCACATATAATTTTATAAGCGGTGTCCCCCGCTTTTTTCATAAGCTCCCTAAAAGAAAATGCGCCGCTACGGACGGCGTTTTCTTCGGAAAGCTTTATCAAATCCTTAGTTAACACATCCATACGGCACACACCTTACTTAAACGCACTGTTAGCAACAAATTTCGGCAAAAATTTTACAATTGCCGACTTCATTTTCTCGTTAGGCTCGAACACAACATACTCGGCCTTTTTGCCTTCATTTTCATAAACCATTAAATAAGCATTTTCGCTATTTTCACTGCAAGCCAAAACAAGACTTTTCTTATCAACCCTTTCAAGCATACCGGGGCTTAACTTTTCAAGACGCGAAACGGTAGATAATTCAAAGCTTGACAAACGCTTACGGCTTGATTTATTGATAATTTTATCAATATCCATAGTGCCATTTGTTACAATGTATTCATACTCGATATTAAGCATTCCCGAAAGCTTAAATGCGCCGTAAATTACACCCGCAATAGCTATTAAGGACAAACTTCCTAATATCATTGTTAAAAATAAGAAAACACACAAAAGCAACGCCAAAAGCCAAATCCCTATAAGAGCGGCTGCCTGCTTGCCGTTTTTCTTAACAGTTACAATTTGTTCAAAAAAGGTATCCATAATTTTACTCCAATGCTAAAATATATTATATTTATTATACACCAAACCCCTACCACTTGCAATAGTAAATATTTTAGTATATAATATAAAAAAGAGGTGTTAAAATGAAATTAAAAAGCAGCTATAATCTCATAAAACAAAATGATACATATATTATCGAACCAATTATGAAAACTGCCAATTTAAGCGAAATCGGGGTTTTCTTATGGAATATTTTAAAGGATAAAGATTTAAACAACGCCGAACTTTTGAATCTTTTACTCGAAAACTTCGAGATTTCAACTGTTTTGGCTTTGGGTGAGATTGACACCTTTATTAAAAGTATGAAAGAAAACGGAATTATTGAATAATGAAAAAAGGAAATAACAAAACCGTACTTACTTGGGTTTATAAAATTTTCAAAAAACAAATACCCGCAACGGTTCTAATGTGTATTTGCTCAGTAACGGTTTCGCTTTCGTTTATCTGGTTGGCATTTCTTTCAAAAAATGTTTTAGAGGTTGCAACAGGTGAACGACAAGGCAGTTTTTGGGGCTTTGCCCTGTTATTTGCCGTTATAGTTATCGCGCAGGTAATCCTTACAGGAATCAATTCACTATTAAGAACTGCTATCGGCGGAAAGTTCACAATTTCAATAAGAGAGCATCTTTTTTCGGTCTTAAACCGCAAAAAATATTCTGCTACCGAAAAATACCATTCGGGCGATATCTTAAACCGCTTTACTTCTGACACAGAAGTCGTGGTTTCCAACTCAGTTTCAATTCTCCCCGATATTTTTTCAATGCTTGCAAGAATAATCGGCGGGGCGGTAGCCTTAATATCACTTGAACCTAAAATCGCATTTATAATAATCTTTTTCGGTATTTGCGTGCCAGCTATTGGCAGACTTATAAACAAAAGATACAAATACCTGCATAAAGAATGTCAAAAAACCGAGGGTGTTACCCGCTCATTTTTACAGGAATGTTTCGAAAATCAAATTGTTATAAAAACCTTTAAAAGCGAAGTTCCTTTTGTAAAGCGTCTGCAAACCTTTATGTCAGAAAACTTCCGCTATAAAATCAAGCGTGCATACGTTTCGGTTTTATCCCACCTTAGCCTTTACTCATTTTTCACTATAGGCTACTATGCAATTTTAGTTTGGGGCGCATCGCAAATTTCCGAAAACGCTATCACCTACGGCACCTTAATTGCCTTTTTGCAACTCGTTTCTCAACTTCGTGCTCCTTTGCAAAACATTTCGAGCATTTTCCCGAAATATTACGCGATTATAGCATCAGCCGAGCGACTTGTCGAATTGGAAAATTTAGAAAACGAAGAAATCCCTGAAACTGAAGAGAAGATTGATTTTAAATTTGTTCAAGGTGAAAATGCAACATTTTCTTATGGCAGCAAAGCGGTTCTTACCAACTTTAATTTCAAAATTCAAAAAGGCAGTATCACCGCCGTAACGGGCGCTTCAGGTAGCGGTAAAAGTACTTTGTTTAAGCTGATTTTAGGGCTTTACGAGCTACAAAACGGCAGTATTAAAATAAATGGTGAAAACGTAACTAACGCATCAACCCGTCATCTTTTCGCCTATGTTCCGCAAGGCAATATGATTTTATCGGGAAGTATTAAGGATAATATCACCATGTGTAACCCAAATATCCCCGATAATGATATTGTCACCGCCTGCAAAACAGCAGAAATTCACGATTATATTTCTTCCCTGCCCCAAGGTTATGACACTGTGTTATCAGAACGCGGAGGCGGTTTATCCGAGGGACAAATCCAGCGTCTTTCCATTGCGCGCGCTTTACTTGCCAATGCACCTGTTTTGCTCTTGGACGAAGCAACTTCAGCGCTTGACAAAGACACCGAACTTTGCCTGCTTCGCAACATAAAACAGTTAAAGGATAAAACTGTGATACTGGTCACTCACAGGAAGCAGAGTATAGATTTTTGTGATAATATTATAAACATTTAAAAGGAAGTATTTTTCGATACTTCCTTTTACTTACTCAAAATCTTTTCTTCTATAAAATTTGGCACTTTATCTGCAGGTATTTCCAACACAGCAGAAAGTTCTCCAAACAAAAGATTTTCACCTATTTTCATATATTTTTCATCTATAGCATTAAGACGCTTTTTAATTTTAGTATTATTTAATTTTTTTGAATAGATAATTGCAGTAAGTTCTACAAGTTCTTCCAAGGAGTGATTATTTATTTTTGCAATATAATCTTCCTTTGTACTTTCCGCGTTATCTTCAAGCCGTTCAACAATGGAAGGTATACTTTCAATCAGTTTCTGCGCTTCGGTTTTTGTGATAAGATAACGCATAAACACTTTATTATCCTTAACAGGAGCATATATAACATTATTATCCATACCGAACGGTTTTAAAACATAATATTCGCGCTTTTGGTTTTTAATAAAAACTTTTTCGCAAATATCAGTAACTTCGCATACACCCGTTTGCCCATATACTACCCTGTCGCCAATTTTAAACATTAAAACACCGCCTTTTGATACTTTAATTATACCAAAATAAAAGTTTTAATGTAAGTAAAATTTTCAAAAAAAATAAAAATCTCTCTTTCATGAAGTGAACCCCAAAGTTTAGACAAAATTAAATATTAAATTACTT
>CAYQFW010000092.1:0-5650 GCA_964416955.1 uncultured Ruminococcus sp. | reverse complement strand
TTATTGCTCAACAGCGTAAATGCTAACTTGTTTACGGTCTCTGCCAACTCTTTCAAACTTAACCTTACCGTCGATAAGGGCAAATAAAGTATCGTCAGAACCGCGGCCTACGTTATTGCCTGCGTGAATGTGGGTTCCTCTTTGGCGAACAAGAATGTTACCGGCCAAAACAAACTGACCGTCAGCACGCTTAACGCCAAGACGTTTAGACTCACTGTCACGGCCGTTCTTTGTAGAACCAACACCCTTTTTATGAGCGAATAACTGAATGTTAATCTTTAACATTTTTGCACCTCCATAAATCTTCAAATTGTTGCTATAATCTTCGGCTAAAGCAGTTAAATGCAATTTCAAACCTTCAAGCACCTTTACTGTAGCATCTGACGGAAATTTACAAACAAAAACCATTTTAGCTTCGGTTACCGAAACTTCGGCCTTATCACCGACAACTTCGGTCACGGTGTTTGCCGTCATATATGCCGCGCTTGAAACTGCTGCACAAACTATCCTGCCGACTTCGTCATCACAATTTTTAGAACTGTGACCGCTGATTTCAAAACCATAAAGGCTCTTATCAGCTAAAAATTTTACACTTGTCATACCGATTAACCGATTTCGGTAATCTGTACTTTAGTGTAGGGTTGTCTGTGGCCCATTTTACGAGCACAACCCTTTTTAGGTTTGTAAGTGAAGACAGTAATCTTCTTACCCTTGCCGTTCTTTAAAACGGTGCCTTTTACGAAAGCATCTTTAACGTAGGGCTTACCAACCTTTAAAGTTCTGTTGTTTACAGCAACAACCTTGTCGAAGGTAACTTCTTCGTCAACCTCGGCGTTAAGCTTTTCGATGTAGATAACATCGCCGTTCTGAACACGGTACTGCTTTCCGCCGGTTTCAATAATTGCGTACATTTTTTTCACCTGCTTATTTTCAGTCTCGCTACAATAGGCGTGCGCAAGATAGGCGCAACTTAAAAAGCCCACAATATGCGGCTTACCCATTCTATCACACCATAACCGCTTTGTCAAGCAAAAAATTACATTTTTTATTTTGTTTTCGCATTGACAGATATATTATAAATATAGTATAATTTTCTAAGATATATTCGGAGTTGAAGAAAATGATAAATAAAAGTATAAAAAAATTAGTTTGCTACGGAATAGAGTGCGGTCTTTTGGAAGAACGCGACCGCGTTTTTGTAACCAACCGTATTTTAGAGATATTAAATCTTGATGAATTTTGTTGTGAAGAAACTTTCACCAATGTAAACCTTGAAGACACTCTTGCAGAATTATTAAACTTTGCCGTGGAAAAAGGTCTTATTGACGATAATATAACCGAGCGCGATTTATTCGATACAAAACTTATGTCGGCTTTAATGCCAAGACCGAGCGAAGTTACAAGCAAATTTTATTCGCTTTATGACAAGTCGCCCAAAGCCGCTACCGACTGGTACTATAAATTCAGTTGCGACAGCGATTATATAAGACGTTACCGCGTCATTAAGGATATGAAATGGGTAACAAAAACCGAATACGGCGAACTTGACATTACGATAAATCTTTCAAAGCCCGAAAAAGACCCCAAAGCTATTGCCGCTGCCAAAAATGCAAAACAATCGGGCTACCCTAAGTGTATGCTTTGTAAGGAATGCGAAGGATATGCTGGCAGGCTTAACTTCCCCGCTCGCCAAAATCACCGCGTTATCCCTGTTACAATAAACGATACCGACTGGTGTATGCAATACTCACCTTATGTTTACTATAACGAACATTGCATTGTCTTCAATTCCGAGCATACCCCTATGGCAATAAACACTGCCACATTTAAAAAACTATTAGATTTTGTCAAACTTTTTCCCCACTATTTTGTAGGTTCTAATGCCGATTTACCAATAGTTGGCGGCTCAATTTTAAGCCACGACCATTTTCAAGGCGGTAACTATACCTTCGCAATGGCAAAAGCGCCTATTGCTACCGATTTAGAGTTCCAAGGCTTTGCCGATATAAAGGCAGGCATTGTAAAATGGCCGATGTCGGTTATCCGTCTATCGAGTCCCAACGCCGAGCGCCTTATTGCTTTGGCGGATAAGATTTTAACCGCTTGGCGCGGTTACACCGATAAGAGCGCGTTCATCTTTGCTGAAACTGACGGCACACCCCACAATACAATCACTCCCATCGCCCGTAAAGTCGGCGATGATTTCCAACTTGATTTGGTGCTTCGCAACAATATCACCACCGACGAGCACCCAATGGGCATGTACCACCCCCACTCCGAACTTCACCACATCAAGAAAGAAAATATAGGTCTTATTGAAGTTATGGGCTTGGCAGTACTCCCCGCACGTCTTAAAAATGAAATGGCACTTCTTAAAACTGCCATTCTCGAAAACCACGATATTAAGGCGGACAAAACTTTAGAAAAACATGCCGACTGGGCAGAAGAAATTAAACAGAAATATACCGATATAAATAAAGATAATATTGACAAAATAATAGAAGACGAAATCGGTATTGTTTTTGCAAAGGTTTTATCTCACGCAGGCGTATTCAAAAATACCGACGACTTTTTACGCTTCACAAAGGAAGTTAAGTAATGTTTCAAACCGTTTTTACCCAAGTTGTAATTCTTTTTATACTAATCTTTATTGGGTTTATTCTTAACAAGACAAAGGTTTTAAATGACAGTAGCGCCAAGGGTATTACCGATATTGTTTTATATATCGCAACCCCCGCCACCATAATTAAATCTTTTATACGTGATTTCAGCCCCGCGCTTTTAAAAAATCTTGGAATAGGTTTTTTAGCGGGCGTTTTGGCACACATAATATTTATACTCGTTTCCCTGTTGCTTATCCGCGGCGGCGATACTTCACAGAAAAAGGTTTTGCAGTTTGGTATTATTTTTTCCAACTGCGGTTATATGTCGCTACCACTCCTGCAGGCGGTTTTGGGTGACGACGGCGTTTTCTACGGCGCCACCTATATCGCTGTTTTTCAGATAGTAATCTGGAGCTACGGTTTGTTCCTTATGGGTGACGGGGTCAAATCAATGACACCCAAAAGGGTAATACTAAGCCCAGGTATTATCGGCTTTTCGATAGCCTTTATTATCTTCGTTTTTCAAATACCAGTTCCCGATATTATCCGCGAGCCTATAAACTATATGGCATCACTCAACACTCCGCTTCCTATGATTGTAATAGGTTACCACTTAGCAAACAGTAATGTTTTAAACGGTTTAAAGAATATAAAACTGCTTTTTGCCACGGTTATAAAGCTTGTTTTATTCCCCATTATAGCAATACTCGGTTTTTACCTTTGCGGTCTGCACGGTACTATGCCCTTAGCGCTTACAACCTGCGCGAGTGCACCCACCGCCGCACTTTGCACAATGTTTGCTTCAAAATTCGGGCGCGATACTTCGCTTTCGGTTACGATGGTTTCCCTTACAACACTCTTATCTATAATTAGTATGCCGCTTATCGCAAGTCTGGCAGAAAAACTGATTGGTTAAAAACTATGCAAAAACCTACCTATATTAAAGAACCCACATCCTTACAATGCGGACAAGCCGTTTTAGCAATGCTTGCAAATGTGAGTGTGAGCGAAATTATAAACCTTTTAAATAACGAGCGTGAAACTACCTTAAAAGAAATGTTTTGCGCACTCGATAATTACAACATTTCGTATATAAAAGAACGAAAAGAAGTAAAAGATAAGACGGGGTTGCCAAAAATTGCGATTTTAAGTCTTGAAACCCCACGGTGCTGGCATTGGTCACTTTACTTTGACGGTGTCTTTTACGACCCCGAACATGGAATTATGAATGATTTCCCCGAAAGTAAAAGAAAATACTATTGGGAAATAAAGGAGAATATATGTTAGAATTAAAAAACATCTCATTTTCAGCTGAAAATGAGAGCGGACAAAAACAAATACTTAAAAATGTCAACCTTAAAATAGACGAAGGCTTTGTTGTAATCACAGGCCCTAACGGCGGTGGTAAATCAACACTTGCCAAAATTATTGCAGGCATCATCAAACCGGACCAAGGACAGATTTTGCTTGACGGCGAAGACATTACAAACCTCACTATCACCGAACGCGCAAAAAAAGGCGTTAGTTTTGCCTTTCAACAGCCTGTGCGCTTTAAGGGTATTACTGTGCATGACCTTATAAGCCTTGCTGCAGGCAAGGAAATAAGTGTTGCTGATGCCTGCGCATATCTTTCCCAAGTGGGACTTTGCGCCCGCGACTATATCAACCGCGAAGTCAACGCTTCTCTTTCGGGCGGTGAACTTAAAAGAATTGAAATTGCAACCGTTATGGCAAGAGGCACAAAGGTTTCCATTTTTGACGAGCCCGAAGCAGGTATCGACCTTTGGAGTTTTAACAATCTTATTAAAGTTTTTGAAAAAATGCATGATACTTTAGGCGGTTCAATTATGATAATATCCCACCAAGAACGCATTTTAAATATTGCCGATAAAATTATCGTTGTAGCAAACGGCACCGTAAAACAAGAAGGTTCAAAAGAAGAAATTCTTCCTTCCCTTTTAGACAAAGCCGACATTGCCTGCAAAGTGCTTACCGCAAACTGTGAGGAATAATATATGAATAATCAAGAATTAGAACTTTTGAAAATGATTGCCGATATTGAAGGCACACCCGTAGGTGCTTACAATATCCGCGCAAACGGTACTCTTTCATCAAGAAATGTTACCGAAAATATCAATATCAGAGAAAAGCAAGACGGCAACGGAATTGAAATCATAATAAAACCGAATACAAAAGGTGAAAAGGTGCACATTCCCGTTATCATAAGCGAAACGGGTCTTCAAGAACTTGTTTATAATGATTTTATAATCGGTGAAAACAGCGATGTCGAAATTGTCGCAGGTTGCGGTATTCACAACTGTGGAAGTAAAGAATCCCGCCACGACGGTATCCACACCTTCTTCGTGGGCAAAAACGCCAAGGTAAAGTATGTTGAGCGTCATGTCGGTACAGGTGACGGCAACGGCGAACGAAATATGAATCCCACCACCGTTATCAACATTGCCGAAGGCGGTTATATGGAAATGGAAACCACGCAAATAAAAGGTATCAACTCTACAAAGCGTGTCACTAAAGCCCGTCTTGACAAAGAAGCCTCCCTTGTAGTTCACGAAAAACTTATGACCCATGCTGAGCAATATGCCGAAACTGATTTTGTGGTAAACCTTGACGGCGAGAATTCGAGCGCTAACGTTGTTTCGCGCTCGGTTGCAAAAGATAATTCAAGCCAGTTGTTCCTATCCACAATAAACGGCAATAATATATGCAACGGTCACACCGAATGTGACGCGATTATTATGGATAAAGCACACGTGTCTGCTATACCGAAAATTACTGCAAATCATCTTGACGCGTCGCTTATACACGAGGCGGCAATCGGTAAAATCGCAGGTGAACAGCTTATAAAACTTATGACTTTAGGTCTTACCGAACAACAAGCCGAGGAACAAATAGTAAACGGATTTTTGAAATAAAAAACAGTCATTGCGAGTGACGAAGCAATCTCAAACAAAATTTAATGGGATTGCCACGCTCCGCTCGCAATGACTTTTTGTTTACTATATTAGTATTTTGTAAAGATTATTCGT
>CAYQFW010000091.1:0-5663 GCA_964416955.1 uncultured Ruminococcus sp. | reverse complement strand
GTTACAATGTGAACGCCTTTGCCTGAAAGGGCATTTAAATATGCAGGTAAAGTTGCAACCAAGGTTTTACCTTCACCTGTTTTCATTTCGGCAATTCTGCCTTGGTGCAGAATAATACCGCCGATAATCTGCACAGGAAAGTGGCGCATACCAAGTACACGGTCACCTGCTTCGCGGCAAGCGGCAAAGGCTTCGGGCAGAATATCATCAAGTGTTTCACCGCTTTCCAAACGGTTTTTAAATTCTTGTGTTTTGCCGCGCAATTCTTCATCAGATAGAGCTTTATAATCTTCTTCAAGTTCTAAAACCTTTGTTTGTAACGGCAAAATTCTTTTTATTTCTTTTTGGCTGTAATCGCCAAAAAGTTTTTTAAGTAAACCCATATCAAAATACCTTCTTTGGTTAATATATTTACAGTTAAAGTTATTATACTACAAACAACCGAAAAAATATAGTATAATTTGTAAATTTTTGAAATTAAAAATAAAAAACAATGCTACTGGAAACAATAGATTTGAAGGAGGGTTTTAAAAATGCAGAACAAGACATCAAGTTTTATGAAGGGCATGGGTGCAGGAATGGTTGCAGGAGCGGCGGCCATGGTAGCAGGAAAAATGATGCTTAATAAAAACGGTAAAAAAGCCGAAAAAGGCGGCGCAAAACTTATAAAAGCAGCATCTGATTTTGTTGACGGTGTGCAGACAATGTTTAAATAATATATTGTTTCGTATTGTTGAAAAAACCGTGTTTCGAAGCAATCTTGTAAATTGGTATATGTAACAAGATTGCTTCGCTGCGATAGCAAGGAGAAAAGAAAAAAGCCATCGGATGTGATGAACCGATGGCTTTTTGAATTTTTGATATTAGAGTGTACCAAAAATGAATTTACAAACGAAGAGTAAAGCAATAATGGTAACGGTAATATCCTTCTTACCATACTTACCTGTGAAGAGAGCGATAAGGGTGTAAGCAATAGCGCCGATACCGATACCGTTTGCGATAGAGTATGTAAGAGGCATCATAACAAGAGTAAGGAATGCAGGAACTGCACTGAGCATATCGTTCATATCAACCTTAGCAAAGTTCTTGAGCATTAAAACGCCTACGAAGATAAGTGCAGGAGCAGTAGCTGCGGCGGGAACAATACTAGCGATAGGTGATAAGAATAAGCAAAGAGCGAAGCAGATGGAAACCACAAGACTTGTAAGACCTGTGCGTCCGCCTGCGGCAACGCCTGCTGAGCATTCAACGAAGGTTGTAACGGTAGAAGTACCGCAAATACCGCCTGTGCAGGTTGCAACAGCATCGCAAGTCATTGATTTTTCGATTTCGATCGGGTCACCGTTTTCGTCGAGCATATCAGCTTCAGAAGCGGCGCCGTAGAGAGTACCGATGGTGTCGAACATATCAACCAAGCAATAAACAACGATAATCATAATTACCGAGAATACAGAACCGATAGTCTTGCCGTCGAAAGCAGCTGCCCAAGATTCAGCTTTGAATACGCCTGTGATACCTACGGTTGCGAAATCTTTGAAACTTTGACCAACTTGACCAAGGTCGAAGGTGGGCAATTGCCAAGTTGCAAGATAGTAAATAACGGTTGTAGCCAAAATGCCGATAAGAACAGCACCTTTAACATTGAGCTTAGAAAGAATAGCAATGATGATGAATCCTACAAGAGCAATGATGGGGGCCGCGAGGTCTGACCAAGCAACACCGTTAATTTTAACGAACTGAACGAGTGTGTATGGGTTAGCCTGGATAATGCCAACATTCTGGAAGCCGATAAATGCGATAAAGAGACCAATACCTGCAGGGATAGATTTCTTTAAGCATTCAGGCAATGATTTTGCAAGTTTGGAGCGAATGCCCGAAACCGACAAAATAAGGAAGATAAGACCTGAAATGAGAATGCAAACAAGACCTGCATGATAACCCTTTATTACGTCGCCTTCTTCGCCCAAAATGACCTGAGGCAAAATAAACGAGGTAAAGAAGAATGAGTTAAGACCCATTCCGCAAGCCTGCGCAAAGGGAAGCTTCGCATAAAGCGAATAGAGAATTGTGCCTACAAAAGCACCGATGATGGAAGCGATGTAAACTGCATTCCAGATTTGGGGGATGCCGGGAACGTCAAAGCTAAAGCCTACTAATTGGTTTGGGTTTACGATTACAATGTAAGCCATTGCAAAGAAAGTGGTAAGACCCGCAATGATTTCGGTTTTAACTGTTGAACCACGTTCTTTAATTTTAAAGAACTTATCCATAGTTTTTTCTCTCCTTTTTATATTTTTTAGGATATTTTCATTTTACCACATTTTGTATAAATTGCAAGTGTTTTATGCAATAAATTGTAGTTTTTTGTTATATTATGAATTAAAAGGAAGAAAAACACCTTTCTTAAAGCAATCTGCTTGTGAAAAAGGTGTTTGATTTTGGGGTTAAATTATGCTGTCGGCAATCTTTTCTGCAATTTCGAGCATTTTTGTTTTTTCAACTTTTAAAATTTTGCGGTCATAACTCAAAAGACCGTTGGTTTCGTCTTCTACATCAGACACTTGGGTGTAAACCGCGGCACAAAGACCTTTTTTAATGTGCGGTATTACTTCTTTTTCATAAAGAGTTATGAGCGCCTCCATAAATTCATTTTTGCGCTTGAAGAAGCGGTAACCGTATGTATCGGTTGGGTTGGCAACATGGTTTTCGGGTTTGTAGGAATACCCGCCAAATTCTGATAAAACAATCGGTTTGTTACTTTTTTTGATTTTAACGGGTTTAAAGTAAACGTGTTCACTTTCAACATCACTCTTTTTGGATTTGAACCAACCCGAAGCGCTGTCAATTATTCTTGACTTATCTACGGCTTTTAAAATATCATACATATTCGCACTGTCAAACTGTCCCCAACCTTCGTTGAAAATGGTCCAATAGACAATTGAGGGGTGATTGTAAAGGACGTTAACAGTCGATAACACACTATCCGCGAAGGCTTGGCGGTTAGCTTTGTTGCGGTGTAAGAATTTATCGGGAAATTTTTTCATAAAGACTGTCGGCAAAGCGGTATCGCGGAAAAAAGAATAATCTCCGTTGTTGACAAAATCCTGAAAAACTGCCATACCGAGAATATCGCAGTAGTAATAAAATAATTGCGGCTCAACCTTAAGGTGTTTTCGAAGCATATTAAAGCCCAACTTTTTCATAGAAAGAATATCGTTTTTAAATTCTTCAGGGGTTGCAGGGGTGAAAATTCCGTCGGGGAAGTAGCCCTGGTCTAAAAGACCGTGGAAAAAGTAGGGTTTTCCGTTAAGACAAAGGCGCGGGATACCGTTTACGATTTGGCTATCTATTTTTCTGAAAGCCAAATAAGAATTAACCCTGTCTTCGCCTGAAATGATAGTGAAATTATAAACATTTGGGTTTTCTGGTGACCACAAAAGCGGATTTTTGAGTTTGATTTCGGCTTTATTACCTTTGATTTTGAATTCTTTTTCGCCGTCAGGGGTTTGGAGTAATAACCTGCCGTTATTACAACCGTTTATAAAAACAGCGGCTTTTTTGTCGTCGGCGTCAATTTTAATTGATTTGATATATTCTTTCGGCACGCTTTCAAGCCAGACGGTTTGCCAGATGCCTGAAACGGGGGTGTACCACATACCGCCACGCTTATGCTTTTGCTTTCCGTAGGGCAGGCGGTGGGTATCGAGGTCGTCTTTTGCGATGACAACGAGGGTGTTTTCTTCTTCTAAAAGGTCGGTTATATCAAAATAAAAAGGCTCATAACCGCCTTTGTGGGAACCCACTTTTGCGCCGTTTACAAAAACGGTGGCTTTTTGGTCAACCGCGCCGAAGTGAAGAAGAACTTTGCCTTTGTTAAAGCCTTCGGGCAAGGAAAATTTTCGGGTATATATAAGGTAGTCGCTGTCGGGGATAAGTCGGTTTATACATGATAATGCCGATTGGGGACAGAACGGAACCGTTATCTTTTTTTCGAATTGGTTTGGAATTTCGCCTGTCTTATTTATCGCAAAATCCCATTCTCCGTTAAGGCAAAAAAACGAGTCACGTTTCATTTGCGGACGCGGATATTCGTTCCAAGCGTCAATATTAAAATTTTCACCGTTTTCTGTAAAAAGGGTTTTAAATTCTTTTTTCATTCTAAATCTTTCCTATAAATACTTAAATTTGTGCTTTTGCGCCGAGTAGAGACTTATTTTGCCTGAGAGCAAGAAGCAAAGTAAAACTGTAGGGATAAAGTACCAAAATCCCGTACCTGAGAAGAGTTCAAAACCTAAGGCAATTGATGCGAGCGGACAGTTTGTAACCCCGCAAAAGAGCAGAACCATACCGAGTGACGCGCCAAAAGCAACAGGCAAACCTGTAATAGTTGCGACAAGAGCACCAAAAGTAGCTCCTATAAATAGTGTAGGTACGATTTCGCCGCCTTTAAACCCTGCCGAAACACAGATGCAGGTCAGGATGAGTTTTAGTAAAAACGCTTCGGGACGGAAGCTGATGGCTTGTGGGTCAAGGTCGTTTTCAAAAATTCGCTCAATAACGTTTATCCCTGCGCCGTTGTAATCCTGATTTCCAACTAAAATTGTAAAGATAAGAACGATAATACCGCCGACAGCAATTTTCAGATATTCGTTTTTTAGTGTTCTTTTGGCGAATTTCTCACCGAACTTTAACAAATGACAAAATCCGATGCTCAAAATCGCAACAAGAACAGTCAGAACCGCGATTTTCCATACTGTGTCAAAACAAAACGGCGGAACTGAAATGAAAGAAAAGCGTTCGGGGTGCGCCCCGAAGAAAAGGGCGGTAAAATAGCCGATATGTGAAGTTATAAAACAGGGAACGGTTGATTTTAAGTGGAGTTTTCCGACAAATACTACTTCAAGCGCAAAGAAAAACGCCGCGAGCGGTGTGCCGAAAACTGCCGCAAAGACTGCAGCCATACCGGCTCTTATTAGAATTTGTCTTTGCGGCTCGGATAAACGGAATTTTTGAGCAAAAAAGGTTGCTGCACCGCCGCCGATTTGCAAAGCGGCGCCTTCACGGCCAACCGATGCGCCTAAAATGTGAGAAATGGCAGCAGATAAAAAAATCCCAAGCGGCAGTTTTGTAGAAAGGGAGTTTTCGCCGTCGGCACTTTTTAGGACCGCATTTGTACCCATTTCGGCAATTCCAAGTTTTTTGTATATAAAGACAATAAGCAAGGAAATAATTGGCAAAAGGCAGATAAGAATACCGTGATTTTGGCGAAGATTTGTCACAAAACTTATAGAAATAGAGAACCCTGCGCCGATAATTCCGCCCGAAAACCCCAGCAAAATACAAACGGTAATAAATATGAGAAACTGTTTTACATTTTTCACTTTGTGTTCCCCTTTCTGAATATATATTATGTATTATGGCAAGATTATAGCATAAATTTAATTTAAGTGCAAGGTGAGGAACTTTTGCTTGTTTTTGTTTATACCTTACTTGTCACAACAAAATTCCAAGGACTCTTTTAGTGAAGCGGTAACAGGTAATAAATAAAAATTCCAAGAACATAATGTCCTTGGAATTTTTGGCTGGGGCACTAGGATTCGAACCTAGAAATGACGGAGTCAGAGTCCGTTGCCTTACCGTTTGGCGATGCCCCAATATTTGAT
>CAYQFW010000090.1:0-5674 GCA_964416955.1 uncultured Ruminococcus sp. | reverse complement strand
TCACGGTATTAAAATGGGGCCATCTCGCATTAATTCCTTTAGGGCCTCGCTTACTGACAAGCCATAATTCAGTATAATGCTGCTCTTTATATGTAATATATTTATCCCAAAAATCTGTTACGGCAGCATTTACAAATACTTGATAACCGTGCTTTTGTTTATAAATAGCCTGTTCAATTTGTTGCACCTTAAAAATAGAACGATTGTCTGTTTTAGAACGAAAATATTCTAAACATTCTTCGTATGTAATTTTATTAGGATATTTTCGTGCCTCTTCGTTTTCGCAGAGATATTTTTGAGGTGCTACTATAAAAACAAAAAAGTCAGTATAGTCACCATTTTGTTTACCAATTTCACCACGTGCAATATATCTTTCATATTGATTTGGCATTGCTATTGCATCTATTTTATCCTCTATTAAAAGTCCATATTTACTACCGTTTTTCTCTACAATTACGGTCATATCAGACTCACCGTATTCAACATCAACCTTTGATTGTTCGATAGAACAAACCTCAGCACCTAATAAATTTATTTTTGAAAGAAAAATATTTAAAAATTCTTGCGAACTTACTAATTCTTCTAAAAATAACAAATCCATATCTCTTTCTGTTACATCACTGAATTTACACTCTAACACTTTTTATTCACCTTTACCCATTAACCATTTTTTGTCTGCTTTGTGCTGCTAATATTTTCGAACGCAATTCTTTATCAATATCTACATATAGCAATTCTATTTCAAATTGACGAATACTTTCCGCAAGTGCTGATAATCCTTGGAGTTTTTTGTATTCTAACTCATCACAAACCACAATAATTTTGCGATATTTTTTCTCAGTAATTTTTTCTAGAAGTAACATTTTTAAAATGTCATTTGCTATTTTATTGTCTTGTGCTTTCTTTGGTTTTCCTATATGAGCAAATATTTCACCTATAATTAAATCTTTTTCTGAGTAAAAATCGGGTTGAATATATGTGAAAGCATTATCTGCTAAAAAAACTGGTTTATTATTATCTAATTTTATATTCAATATTTTTTCAACCATTTTAAAAATAATTTGTTCTGCTTCTACTTGTTCAAAAGAACTTGATTTATATGTATCTTTCATAGTTGCTCCTTTCAATTGTGTTTTATCATTTATTAAAAAAATTAATTCTTCTATAAATCTGTTTTCAACACTTACAAAATCTTCAAACTCAAAATTTAGTTGTGCTCTTAAAACAGGCTCGGTATCGTAAATTCTTTCATCCATCAAATTTAAAAACTCGTGATATAAAACCGCATCATCAATTTCAAATACTAATTTTCTTTCTTCTTCGGCAAGTGACGGATTTATCCATTTATTAAATATTGCATTTTGCAGTTTTTCTTCAACCTCTAAATATTTAGGTAACTGTGCTTTCATAGGTCTTGTAACATCAGACAAATACGCTTCGCTTGCATCGTGCAAGAGGCATCCTAACTGCACACGTTCGGAATATCCGCGAGCCTTAGCTTCTTTAACACAATTGAGAGAATGTTGTGCTACCGAATAAAAATGTTCAAAATGACCGTTTGCACGGCAGAGCAAAGATAAAGCGTGGGCAATGTCTGCAATTTCAATATCGTCTATATCTGCATTTATCGGGTCAAAATGCTTTTTTGTAAAAGTTGTAATATAACTCATATTCTACCGCCTTTTAAAATCTAATGTAATTATACCATATTGTGTAGCTTACTGCAATCCTCGCTTAATAATCATCGTGAAAATCATCGCAGTCCTCACAATAAAAATCTTCATTTACGATGTGCTCATTTCCTGCGCTGTCAATAAAACTTTCTGTTTCTTCAAAATGATAATCTTCGTCTTTAGATGAAGTATTTATATTTCTCGTGATTTCTTTGTAATCATCAACAAAAAATTTGTTTCCCCGATAATTATCTACAACACCGCAGTCAGAAAAAAATGCCGTTATGACAACTGCCAAAAATATGATAGCAATAAATCCCAAAACCACCATCTCCTTTGTTTTTTACTTTAACAAATACAAAGTCCTATAAAACGGACTTTAAAGCTCGGAATTTGAGGTTTTTTAATATTTCTCTTATTATTTTCTTACTGCGACGCAAATTTTGATGCACATATAAACGCAGGAGGAAATTATTTTAAGGACGGCATAAAAATAGAGTTTTTTCACTTTTATGTGCTATAATCAAAGCAACATAAAATTCATCTCGCTTTTTTACACTTTTTTCTTCACTTTTAATCTACATATCCTTTTTTCAAAATTTGTCTTGAAATTAGACTTCAGAAGCAATATAATACACTTATAAAAGTCAAAAGGTGATATAATGCTAAGACTCGACAAAAATTTACTCTATAAAAATGTTATCGAAACGATAACTCTTGATGTTAAAAACCGCAATATTGCGGGTGCGGCGGTGCGCGTTGCTCAAAATGGCAAAATTTTGCTCGACGAAAAGGTTGGATATTGCGATTTTCTAAATCAAAAACCGCTTGAAAATGATGCTATGTTTAGGCTTGCTTCAATGACCAAGCCTGTAACCGCCATTGCCGCCCTCATCGGCGTAGAAAGGGGCTGGTTTAACCTTGACGACAAAGTGAGCGACCACTTCCCCGAGTTTGCAAATCTTTATGTAGGAAAACTTGAAAACGGCGTTGTCGTTCCTGACCATAAACCAAAACGCGATGTAATTTTGCAACAGCTTTTATCCCACAATAACGGCTTTATGGCAAGTGGTATGGGTGATAAACTGTATCAGCCTCAAGAATCTGATATGCCCATAGAAGCATTTGCCACCAACAAAACCGCAGTAGATTATTGCCTTAAAAACACCTGTCTTACTTTTGAACCATATTACCAGACGGGCTACAGCGGATACTTTGCATTTGATTTTATAGGCCTTTTAATTGAGCGTCACAGCGGTATGAAATATGCCGAATTTTTAGAAAAAAATATTTTCGAACCACTTGGAATTAAAGACATTACGTACGTCCCTACCGAAGAACAATGGCAAAGAGTGGTTTGTATGTCTGACAAAACCGTAGGTAGAGGTATTGTTAACGTCAATATGGGAAATCACACCTTTGAGGGTTTCCCCCTTTCCTATACCTGCGCGGGCGCAGGACTTGTAGGTAGTATTGAAGACTATTTTAAATTTGCAGAAATGTTAAGACAGGGCGGAAGCTATAACGGCGTGCAAATCGTATCGCCTGAGCTTTTTCCGCTTTTATACAGAAAATATGTACCTATGGAATATATGGCAGAAGGTGTGCCACATTCTTGGGGTCTTGGTGTGAGAGTAACTGTCGGTGATGATTATTTACCCGACGGATGCTACGGCTGGAGCGGTGCATACGGCACACATTTCTGGATTGACCCCGAAAACCAAATCACCGCGATTTATATGAAAAACAACCGCTGGCACGACAGTCACGGTGGCGGTATGACAGCAATAAAGTTTGAAAAAGACGTTATGAATTCTTTTAGTAAAGGAAAATGATATTATGCTAAAAAACGCTTCCTCAACTAATTATTTTGACTATAAAAAAGAGCCCTGTCAAAACCATTTCACAGGGTTTATGAGTTTTCAACACTACAAAAACGAATCGCTTTATTCCGATGTTACGGTCCGCCCCGAAAACAACATGACCGAAACCCAAAATTATGAATGTTTTCCCATTCCCGAAGGAGTAGAGCAAAACGGCAGAAACGAGGGCTATTACCCCGAGACTTCGGTTGCATATTTCCGCTTTTTATGGAAAGAATTTGAGCCAAAACAAGGTGAATATAACTACGATTTTGTCCAAAAGATTTTAGATGGTGCAAAAGAACATAATCAAACCCTTATAATTCGTCTGATGGCGCATTCTACCTGTGAGCGTGACGATGTTCCCGATTGGATGAAGTCACTTTTCCCCTGCCCCGAAAGACCGCCTATGAAAAGAGTCAAGGACTCTCCCACCGACCCGCTATATGTAAAACTTTTCATTAAAGCGGTCAAAGCTTTGGGTGAAAAATTTGACAGCAATCCGTTTTTAGAAGCTGTTGATATTTCTCTGCCCGGCGCTTGGGGTGAAGGTTGTAATTTCGAACTATACAATTCCGAAGCCATTGAAGAGTTATATAACATCTACACTTCAGTTTTTAAAAACACTCGCCTTATGGGGCAAATAATAAACCCTGAATTGATTTTAAAACTCAATCAAAATTCAAAGGTTGGTTGGCGTGGTGACGGTCTTGGTGACCCGTTCCATATTTACGAGTACTATCCGCCCAATATTGCAAAAATGCCTGACCTTTGGAAAACATCACCTGTAGCATTTGAAAGTTACTGGTGGCTTAAAGAATGGCAAAGACAAGGTTGGGATATTGATGAGATTATAAGCCTTACTTTAAAATGGCATATAAGCCAATTCAACGCTAAAAATTTTCCCGCACCTTACGAATGGAAAGATAAAATTGACTATTGGGTAAGTAAAATGGGTTACCACTTTGCAATTAATTTCTTCAAGTTTCCAAATCAGGCGCAAAAAGGTGACGAAATCGAAATGAAACTCGGTATAGATAACGTCGGTGTCGCACCTATTTATAAAAAAATACCGTTGAAGGTCAAACTTTGCAAAGAAAAATGTTTCGAATTTGACACAGAAATTGATATTACAAAATGGCTTCCGGGTAAAAATGTAGAGCGTTTCTTTATAACTGTGCCTGAAGATATTGAAATTGGCAACTATGATGTTAAAATAGGTATTAGAGACAGCGATATCGGCAGTATTTACTTCTGCACCAATGCCCCTGAAAAAGAAGGCTTTTACACCGTCGCAAACATTGAAATTATTTAAGGAGTATTTTTATGTTGGAAATTGGTTTGTCAACCTGTGGTTTTATATTTACCGATGAAAATTTTGAAGGTTTGGCAAAAGCAGGAATTAAAAATGTTGAAATCAGCCGAGGATGGCTTGAATATCCTAATTTTGATTTTAACCAAATCAAGTGCCTTTGCAACACCTACGGCGTAAAACTTTGGTCTTTTCATCTCCCCTTTGCAGGACCGAATGAACTTGATATTTCTTCTAAAAACGAAGAAATACGCAAAACCACAGTAGCTTGGTGGTGTGAAAACATTAAAAAAGCTGCCGAAATCGGCATTAAAATCTTTGTAGCCCACCCCTCAAGCGAACCTATAAGCGAAGACCCCATAATCCGTAGAGAAAATATCGAATGTGCAAAAAAATCACTCAAAGAATTAGCCGAATTCGCTTCACAATATAATGCCGTTATTGCTGTTGAAGACTTGCCTAGAACCTGTCTCGGCAGAAACTCTGAAGAAATAGGCGAACTTATAAGCGCCGACGACCGACTCCGCATTTGCCTTGACACCAACCATCTGCTTATCGATAACAACCTTAATTTAATTGAAAAATTGGGAGATAAAATTGTCACTTTGCACGTGTCGGACTATGATTTTACCGACGAAAAGCATTGGCTTCCGGGCGAAGGCAAAATCGAATGGCAAGAAATATATACCGCGCTTTTAAACAAAGGCTATAACGGTCCTTGGCTCTATGAAATCTATCTTGAAACACCCAACACGATTGAAAGAAGCCGCAACCTTATTTTTAGCGATTTTCACGAAAATGCCATGCAAATTTTCGAAAATAAACCT
>CAYQFW010000089.1:0-5761 GCA_964416955.1 uncultured Ruminococcus sp. | reverse complement strand
AAACTAATTGGTGCCATTACGCACGTACTCATCGATGACCCAACAAAAGGCTACGGTATATTCGCTGAAAATATGCTCGAAACTGCACAATCCGTAGGGAACGACCTGCGTGTCGTTCCGCAAGGCAAGCAATTAAAAGAAGCGTCATAAAAAAGCCTCCCTTGTGTAAATGGAGGGGGACCGCTTTAGCGGTGGTGGGATTGTGAATAAAACTCGTGAAATACAATCTCGCAGTCTCGCTATCGCTCAACAGCTCCCTTTGCACAAGGGAACTTTCTATTTTTGTAGAAAAATATACTCAAAAAGGCGCATCGTAGGGAACGGCCTGCGTGTCGTTTCGCAAACCTCTTGCAATTTAAAAAAATATGTTGTAAAATTATATCGTAAAAATTAGTGTTCTCTGGAATATAATTTATTGGTGATATAATGAAAGTTTTTGATTTGCATTGCGACACGATTTATAAGTTAACAAAAGGCGAATTTAATATAAAAGAAAATAATGGTCATATTACTGAAGAAGCACTTTTAAAAGGTAACTATCTGGCACAATGCTTCGCCATTTATATTCCAAGAGATGTTTTAGGTGAAGACAGTTTTTCCTATTTTCAAAAGCAGTATGATTTTTATAAAAACATCTTGAGCGCAAGTAGTGTTTTGGATAGTGCCAAAACAATTGAAGATATAGAAAACAACTGCAAAAGCAATAAAGTATCGGCTGTTTTGACGGTTGAGAACGCTGAACTTTTGAACCGTAAACTCGAAAGGCTTAAATATTTAGAAGATTGCGGCGTTAAGATTTTAGGTCTTATTCACAACGGTGAAAACTGTATTGGTTTTCCGCACAGTGCCGATAAAAAATCCGATAATCTTCCGTTAAAAAACTTTGGCAGGGAAGTTGTAGATGCGGTTAACAGCACAAATATGCTAATAGACGTTTCACACCTTAATTACGCAGGTTTTTACGAAGTTGCCGCGCTTTGTAAAAAGCCGTTTATTGCTACTCATTCGGCTTGTCGCAACTTGCAGGACAATTCGCGCAATTTATACGATGACCAGATTGAAAAACTTGCGCAATCGGGCGGTATTATCGGTGTGCCGTTTTATTCGCACTTTTTAAACGGCAGCACCAAAACCGAAATTTCTGATATTATCCGTCATATTGAGCATATAATAAAAGTCGGCGGTGATGAAACCGTAGCTTTCGGTACGGATTTTGACGGTATGGAATGTGAAATGTTTTTAAATTCTTGCGCCGAAATGCCGATTTTAGCAGAAGCTATAATCCAAAAATTCGGCTTTTCGGTTGCTGAAAAAATTTGCTATAAAAATGCTTTAAGAGTTTTAAAATAAATATATTACGCTTGGCGGCGCCTTCTGTAAAGAAGGCGCCACAGTTATATTATGCCTTGGAAAGTGCTGCAAGGAGATAACGTCTTTACGAAGTTTCTCTTTGACGGTAAGTTTTTCTGTATTGCATAGGTGTAATGCCGTTTTGGCTTTTAAATAGGTTTGAAAAATAATTTGCATCACTGAAACCAACCGAAAAGGCAATTTCGGTTATATTTAAATCAGAATATCTGAGCAACGATTTTGCATCTTTTATTCGAAGTTCGTTTATATATTCACGGATAGTTTTGCCGAAAAATTTATTAAATTCGGTACTCATATATGAGCGGCTGCAAGAAAAATGCTTGCAGATGTCTTTTGAAGTAATATTCTGATTGCGGTATTGTTTAATATATTTTTCAGTTTTTTGAGCAAGTGTTTCTTCGGATTTTATTGTGTCGTTATTTTTTGATAATGCAAGTTCCAACATATAGCAAAGGGGAAAAATCAAGGTGTCAATAAGGTTTTTATTATAGTTATTTTTAAGGGGAGTATATGCGCTTTTAAGTTGATTTTCCGAAAAGCCGTAAATATCGGCTGTATGTTTTAAATGGCTTTCAAAATTTTCGGTTTTGTAACCGCTTACAGAAATAAAACCAACATTTTGCTCCGCTTTTTTTATAGGGTAAACAAATTCCTTAACCCCCGCATAGCACACTCCAACAAAGCATCCGTTTTGACATTTTTTGAAAACTTTATCCTGACATTCTACGCAATGTTTATGTGCTTGTGGATTGCTTTTAATTAAAACACAGTAGGAATTATCGTGTATATTAAAGGGCATAAGTTCACTTGAATTTAAAATGGTATCATAGTTTTGTGGGTGCAGAGATACGGAAAGATTGAACTCGCTTTTTAAAAACAGGATATAATTTTTAATATTTTTCATTTCATCACCAAACAAAAACAAAGAAATTTGCAACAAAATCAAAGGAATAACATTATAAAATGTTTTATAATGATAGCATAACATAAAAATTTCCTGCAGTCAATGGGGTGTTGTTATGAAAACAATAAATTATGAAACGGAACTCTGTGTTATTGGTGGCGGTCTTTCTGGACTGTGCTGTGCTATTGCGGCATCAAGACACGGAATAAAAACTGTTTTAGTTCACGACAGATCGGTTTTGGGCGGTAACGCTTCAAGTGAAATTCGAATGCACATTTGTGGCGCTCGCGGTAAGGATAATCGTGAAACAGGTATTATTGAAGAAATTATACTTGAAAACTTTTATCAAAATAAAGGGCTTAAATTTGCTGTTTGGGACAGCGTTTTATATGAAAAAGCAATTTTGGAGCCCAATTTAACCTTGCTTCTTGATTCAAGTTGCCTTGACGCTACAATGAATGGAGATACCATAGAGAGTATTAAGGCCTGGCAGTCTAACGCAGAAACTTTTCATATTGTAAAGGCAATGTATTTTGCCGATTGTTCGGGTGACAGCATACTTTCAACCCTTACAGGTGCAGAATTTATGTATGGCAGAGAGGCAAAGGCGGATTTTGATGAAACTATTCCGCCCGAAAAAGCCGATAAAAAAACAATGGGTATGAGTTGCCTTTTGCAGATAAGAGAAACCGACCATAAGGTTGAGTTTATTAAACCTGAATGGGCATATACCTATGAAACCGATGCGGATTTGCCCTATAAATCACACGACATAGGAACAAACTTTTGGTGGCTTGAAATCGGTGGTGAGTGGGATTGCATACACGATACCAACCGTTGCCGTGACGAACTTTTAAAAATCGCTTACGGTGTTTGGGACCACATGAAGAATAAAGGTGATCACGGCGTCGAAAATTGGGAACTTGAGTGGATTGGAATGCTTCCCGGTAAGCGTGAAAGCCGTAGGTATGTGGGTGAATGTATTGTAACACAAAACGATGTTGAGTTGGAAGGTAGATTTTCCGACATCGTGGCATACGGCGGCTGGTCAATGGATGACCACTTTCCTGCAGGTTTTTATTATAAAGACGGTTTTCCAACAATTTTCCACCCCGCTCCAAGCCCTTGGGGTTTACCGCTTCGTTGTATGATTTCTAAAAATATTAAAAACCTTACTTTTGCGGGCAGAAATATAAGTGTTACTCATGCGGCGCTCAGTTCTTCGCGTGTAATGGCTACCTGTGCGCTTCTGGGTCAGGCTCTTGGTACTGCGGTAGCTCAGGCAGTTGATACAAATGAGGATATAAGAAATATTGATGTTGCCGTTTTGCAACAAACTCTTATGGATGATGACTGTTATATTCCGTGGCAAGAAAGAGAAGTATCTGCGCTTTCAAAAAAAGCTGAATGTTCACACAAGGTTGTCTGCAACGGTAAAGATCGCGGAGATGAAAACTGTTATAAAAATATTAACCCCGCAGCGATAACATATACATTCCAAAAAGATACAGCTGTTAGCGGAATCAGGCTTGTTTTCGACAGCGATTTAAACCGCGATTATGAAAATATGCCCTGCAGATATAATTTAGCTGAAGAACGCTTTAAACTTCCCGAAACTTTGATTAAAGAATATGTAATAGAAGGTGTTAAAGAAGACGGCAGCGTTGAAAAAATCACAGTTTGCAACAACCGTAGGCGTCTTGTAAAACATAATGTTGATTGGTGTGTAAAGGAAGTTCGTTTAATACCGATTAAAACTCACGGTTCCGATAATTTTAGAATTTTTGGTTTTGAGGTTGAATAAAATTTAACAGGCTTAAATCAAAACGATTTAAGCCTGTTTGTCATTTTTCTATTGGTGTTATAACAGGTTTTCCTGTTGAGTCTAAAAGGGGAGTGAGTCCGCCGCCGTAACCGCCGTAACGGTAGAGATAGTTCACACCTGTTTCGGCGTCAACCCAGATTTCCATACTGCCGCAGCCTTGGGAATATGTTTTAACAAATCTTTTTTCTTTAGCCATTTTTTAAAATCCTTTCAATAGATTTGGTGATAATCTGACGAAATTTGCTTTTTTGTGAAAAGAGTAGGATCAGAACAACTATTTCTACAAAAAAAGTTATACAAGCAGTTGGGACACGGGTGATTGCAACCGCCCACAATTCACTGATGCCGCCTTTATAAAGTATTGCAATCCAAATACTGTTTAAAATCAGGCTGAAAACAGTTTTGTTGATAAATACCGAAAGGGATATTTTAAAAATATTGGTGTTTTTATAAAGGAAAATTGATGTGGTAAACGCCATAAGGGCGTTGGTTAGCGTGAACCCTGGGAAATAAGGTCCAAAGGGGAATAGTAACGCGCCGATAATATCGCCTATGGTACCGACTGCTATTGCATAAGGAATACCTAAAAATACTGAAGCAAAGCCGATGGTGATAAATGAAAAGCCGATACTCATATTCCAAACAGAATATGACATAAAGCGTTCCATAATGACATTAAGCGCAATTAAAACGCCTGTCATCACAATTTTGAAAAGCAAACTTTTTTTCATAAACAAAAACCTCCTATTACCCGTTTTGTCGATAATAGGAGATTTAAAACACAATCTGCATATTATTTGACAGCGGGATGCGATAACAGAACCGCGGGAAAAATCCTTCGTTCTTGCGGCAACTCCCCGTCCGCAAGACACTTAACGCTCTGAAATCTACTCTGTAATATATGTTAATTATAATCCAATTTCTAAAAATGTCAATCAGAAATTGTAACCGAGTTTGTCACACCGTTGGTTTTGGTACTTTCACGCAGTCTGAAAAATGCTTTATCGGGAAGATATGAGCTTTTTTCGGAAGTGTCATATAGATTGACTTTTGAAGATTTTTCGCTGTCAAAATATAAATCATTACCTTGCTTTTTAAAAACATAGGTATATGCGCCGTCACTCGTTTTACAGGTTAAAATATTTCCGTCAAATTCAAATTCACCTATTGATAAATAACTGCTTAAAGGCGACACAGAGAAAGTGAATGAATTGTTAAGGTAATCAAGTGATAAAACGGGATAGAAACCGGTGAAATTATCAGCTTCTTCATAATAATATACCTGACTTTTAGTAAAAACATTTTCTTTTGCAGTTTTGCGAAGTATTTTTATAGTCTCTAAAAGATTATCTTTAATATCCGCAAAATATCCGTTGCAAAAAACAACATTTTGGTCATATCCAAAGAAAATCTTATAACCGCCGTAATATAAATATCCGTCGAAGTTAAAGCTTACGCGGTCAGTAAGAGAGTCATCATTCCATTTAAGTTTTTTCATTTGTTTAAGAAGTTTTTCAAGGTCTGATTTTTCGAAATCATTGTATCTTACAATTTCGGGTTGCATGTGTTCATAGGTCGGCTCTTTATAGTAAAATACTCTGCCGTCAATATGGCTGTTTTGGGTTTGAAGATAGGTGTTATTATTTCGTGACGGATTAACT
>CAYQFW010000088.1:0-5794 GCA_964416955.1 uncultured Ruminococcus sp. | reverse complement strand
GCAATGCAGATTGATAAAAATTGTCATTGCGAGCGTGAGCGCGGCAATCTTGTTGCAAAATTTATGAGATTGCTTCGCATTTGCTCGCAATGACATTATTATTTCAGATGGTTTACAATTTTATCTTTGCTAAACCTGCTTCGGAGGTTTCTTTATAGGGTGTTGATAGGTCGTGACCTGTTTCTTTCATAGTTTTGATAACGCTGTCAAGCGAAATTTTGCGGGTACTCCACAAAAAGCTTGAAAGATTTACCGCGTTTATAGCGCGCATTGCCGCAACGGCGTTACGCTCGATACAAGGAATTTGCACAAGACCGCAAATTGGGTCGCAGGTAAGTCCTAAATGATGTTCAATCGCGATTTCAGCGGCGTATTCTATTTTATCAAGACTTAATTCGAATAACTCTGATAAAGCGGCGGCAGCCATAGCGCAAGCCGAGCCGATTTCTGCCTGACAGCCACATTCTGCGCCCGAAATTGAAGCGTTTGTTTTTATAAGATTACCAATAATTCCTGCGGTTATAAGCGCGTGAACTATTTCATTATCCGAATAACCGTTTTTCTTTTGATAGTAGTAAAGAACGGCGGGTACAACCCCTGCCGCACCGCAGGTGGGGGCGGTGACAATAGTTTCACCCGAGGCGTTTTGCTCGCTTACCGCAAAAGCAAAGGAGCAAACCATACGGTTTTCGCGTGTTTGGGCGGTTTCGTCTATGTGTTGGCTTTGATAGAGTGTTTTGGCTTTGCGTTCAAGGTTGAGCCCGCCCGGTAAAATACCTTCGTTTTCTAAGCCTTGCTCAATGGAAATTTTCATTTGGTTCCATACTTTTTGCATATAGGCTAAAAAATTTTGGTCTTCGTTTTCTAAAACGTATTCCCAAATTCGCAACCCTTTCTTGTTGCAGTATTCGGCGATTTGGGCGAATTTGTCAAAGGTATAAATGATTTCGGGCGGTTCGACCGTAGAGTTTTCAAACATAATACTTCCGCCGCCAACGCTTAAAACCTTGGCGCTTTCGAGTGAAACTCCGTCTTTAAAAGCGGAAATCAGCATTGTGTTCGGGTGGGGGAGTTCTTGTGTTTTAAAATCAAATTCAATTTCGCACTTTACAGGGGCTAAGGTTTTGCGGATTACGGTATCGGTGCCGTGACCTTTGCCTGTTTTTGCAAGTGAGCCGTAAAGGGTTACCTTGAATAAATCGGCGTTGCTGTTTCGCTCTTTAAATATTCGACAAGCCTTTTCGGGACCTATAGTATGCGAGCTTGAAGGTCCGCGGCCGATTTTATAAAGCTCGGTTATAGAAGTCATACCGCATAAAGTTGGTTTGTTGAGCTTGGGTTTTGGTTGATTATAAAAATAATCCATCGACACGCCGAATATCTTTGAGAGCGCGAAAATATGCTCTGCCGACGGTTGCGACAGTCTGTTTTCCCACTTAGAAACGGCTCGGTTGCTGATGCCGAGACTTTCGCTTAAATCTTTTTGCGATATTTTGTGTTTTTTGCGTAATTCTTTTATGGTATCAGGATTAAATATATTCATTAAACTTCCCCCTTAAAGTTATTATATTACATTCTAATTCAACTATATAGTATTTTGGTTAAAATATCAAGCACTAAAAATCAACTGTAGGTTGATAGTTCTTTTGATTTATTGAAATGAAAAGAAAAAATTCACACTTAAAAGTCGGAATTGACCACTTTGTATAGGAAAAAACTATTGTAATTTAAATCGGTATATAGTATTATAGAGTTAAATTTGCAAGGAGGTATTTTTATGAGTGATATTACTGCTTTGAAAATACTTGATAGTATTAAAAATATAGCGCCGACGCTTTCGGCAGATGGTAAAAATATCGTTTTGCCCGCAGTGGATGAAAATTATGAAGTAAGCCTTTACGGTAGCTCTAACCACACCGTAATAGACCTTGACGGAAAGGTTTACAGTCCGCTTTTTGATACTGCAGTTTCGGTTATGTATCGCGTTACTAATAAAAATGATGCGAGCGATACCGCTATTGATAACTTTACCGAAGTGGCTTTAACTGTTCCCGGACTTTATAAAAAAGAATCGGGCGCAAACGAAAAGCCTGCAGTGATTCCGTCTTTGCGCGAATGGAAAGGCGGTAAAGGTGAGTTTGGTCTTAAAGGCAGTTCTAAGATTTTTTATAAATCAGAAGAATTAAAATCCACCGCCGAAAAGATTGCTTTTTACTTTGAAAAAATGCTCGGTAAAGTTTTAGAAATAAGTAATACCGACGGCGATATAGTACTCGAAATTTCGGATAAAAAGGAACTCGGCAAAGAGGGTTATTATACCGAAATAAGCCAAGAAAAAATCGTTATCAGCGCACCTACTGTAAAGGGCGTTTTGTACGGCGGTACAACCATTACCCAAATTCTTTTTGACAAGTCGGTTGTCCCTTGCGGTATTATTCGTGACTATCCGCAGTACCCTGTTCGCAGTCAGATGATAGACTTGGGACGCACCTTTGTTTCACTCGACTATTTGCACGAATTTGTACGCTATGCGGCGTATTTTAAGATAAATGAAATACATATGCACATAAACGATAACGGTGGCGAAAATAATACCGCTTTCCGTGTTGAAAGCAAAAAATTCCCGCAGATAAACGGTACTTTAAGAGAGGGTGAAATGTTCTCTCAGGAAGATTATAAAGCATACCAAAAAGAAGCCGAAGAGTACGGAATTGAGATTATGAACGAAATCGATACTCCAGGTCACAGCGCATTTTTAGAGTTTTATGACAAGGAAATTTCACTTCGCGGTATGATGGACCTTACCACCGACGAAAAGTATGAAAAATCAGTTAAATTTATTAAGGAATTATTTGACGAATTTTTAGACGGTGACGACCCTGTGTTCCGCGGTAGTAAGGTGCATATCGGTAACGACGAATACTGGGTTGACGGTATGCATGAGCAACAGCGCAAGTATTTAAATGAGCTTATAAATTATATCAACGCCAAGGGCCGTACTCCGCAATATTGGGCAGTACTCGGCGGTGAAGAGGGAAGTGGCGTTACAGGCAAAACCCCCGTATCAAATGAGGCTATTCTCTGTTTTTGGATAGACACCGCCACCAACCCTGCGCTTATGATAGAGCAGGGACACAGGTTTGTAAACTGTGATGTTCGCGAAGCGCTTTATCTTTGCCCGTCAAATCCCTATTACGGCAACCAGATGTATATAAATGCCGAAAGAAATTACGATACAAAAAATGTCAACAAAGTTGTAGGTTACGAGATGCCTATGGCAAGTCCGCTTCTTTTGGGTTATGAACCGACTTTTTGGAATGATTGCAAGAGTGGTATCAGTCAGCTTGACGTTTTCGAGAGTATAAAGAACGCTTTTCTTGTTACTGCCGAGAAGGCTTGGCAGGGTAAAAATACTGGTGAAATGACTGGTAAAGACTTTGTAAAGCGAATTGAAAAATTAGGTAATTTTGCCCCCGGTGCTAACCCTGCAAGATATTTTGCACCTGATGAAGACGGCGTTATTGCAAGTTTTGACGGCACTATCGATACAAGTGGTAACGGTCATACTATGACCTTAAACGGCGCACAGGAAATAACCGCAAACGGCAAAAAGGTATTGGTGTTTGACGGTAAGTCGAGTATTGGTCTTGATATGGAAGAAATCGGTTACGGTGCTACAATTTCTATGGATATTTACATAGACGAAAACACCCCTGAAGATGCACTTCTTTTCTCTAACGATACTACAAAAATATTCCTTAATTACTGCGGCACAGGTAAAATCGGTTATGAGCGTCAGCATTATAGCTACAGTTTCGATTATGTGCTTGATACAAACAGAATGCACAATATTAAGATTATTACTTCACTAAGAGACGATGTTCATATTGAAGCAGGTCTTTGCGTCGACGGTGTGTTTGTGGCGAAGGGTTATTACGAGAAGGAAAAACTTACCCATTTTAATTCTTCATCCCTTTCACTTCCTGTCGGTAAAATAGGTGAAGGGCTTATCGGCAAAATCGGTAAAATTGAAATTATTGGTAAAAACACTACCCCGCAGGATGCTAACGGTGACTGCTCTTTGAATGCAGTAGAAATTTATAATTCGGTTAAAGCTTCTTCCAATCAAAGAATAAAGGACATTCTCGCGGTTTATGATATGGCAGTAAAACTTGAAGATACTGCTGTTATAACCCTTTTAGCAGACCGTTTGGCAAAAATTGACAATCAAGATGTTGTATGCAATGAAACAAAGGAACTTGTGGCAGTTCTTTGCGAAGACATCGATAAGGTAGACTACGCGCCCGAAAGCTTTGCTGAATATGCGTTGGCAAAATTGGTTGGTGCATCGGTGCTTTGTAATTTTGAAAGTGAAGCTATTGACTTTGAGTATGCCGCCAAGCGTATTAAGAAAGCTAAAGAAAAGTTTGTAATAGCAGTTCCGCCCATCGCCAAGGTTACAACTAACCGCGAACAATGGAAGGACTATGTTGTAGGTAATGTGCTTGAAGACAACGACGAGCTTTTCTATTGGCAAAACGGACCGCAGGTGCCTAATGATTATATTAAGTTTGAATTCAGCCACCCGTTAGAGCTTAACAGTTTCACCCTTGTTTCCTGTGGAGACGACAGGCTATTATATGCCGAATTTCAGATATCGGCAGACGGTAATGAGTGGAGAACTGTTGGTGACCTTTCGGATATGGGTGACGAGCGTACACTTGAATTTGAAAGCGCAGTTGTTAAATTTGCCCGCATTTTAATTAAAGACCCTTCTTCAAGATGGATTAAAATTAAAAAGGTAGAGTTTAACGGAGGCAAGCTTGTAGATACACTTTATCTTGAAAAAGAGCTTTCACGCGAAATTAAGGAAAGTGACTACAAGGCCGAAAGTTATGCCGAATATAAGGCAAAGAAAACCGAAGCGGAAGTTGTTTTAGCTAATGGTGACAAGCTTCAAAAAGATGTAGAAACGGCACTTTTAAACCTTAAAAAAGCAAGAATAGCGCTTGAAAAGAAATAAAATCAGCCCCGACTAAAAGTCGGGGCATTTTATATATAGCCGAAGTATAAATTCACAGCCGAAAATTTATCGAAAAGCCAGTCCCATTCGGTTTCGGTTTTTGTAGCGGGAGCGGTTGTTTTAGTTACGGGAATTACAATTATTGAACGGTGGGTTTTGGTTTCAAAAAGAGAGAAACCGCCGAGTGCATTTATAAAAGGGGATAAGTTGTTTTTGCTGCTGCAAAAGTAAAGCTGTAAAGAACGGTTAGAAGAAACAATTCTAATATAATCGGAATGGGTGCATATTTCTAAAATTAAAAGTATAAAAATGTTTTTGTTTATAAAAAAGTTACCTTCCGTATAACATTTATAATTGAGATTTTCTTTAAATGCGTTTACGGCGTTTAAGAGATTTTCGCAAAAGCTTTTTATACAAATACTTTGTTGTGAATTTTTGTTATAAAACGCTTCTGCTTTGTAGATTTTTTTTAGTTTTTCGAGATGCCGTAGCTGTAATCCGTGCTTTAATATAGAAAGTGACACAAAAATCCGCAAAGCAGATAAATATCTTTCAAAAGAATTTGGCAAAACTATCACATATTTAACCCCCTGAGTATAAGATTATTATGCCAAAATATATAAAAATTAAAAAAATTGTTAAAATATAAACAAACTACTTGAAATACTAATCAAAATGGAGTAAAATAGTATGGTAAAAAATTTAGGAGGTAATTTCCAATGGTTAAAGTTGCAATTAACGGATTCGGCCGGATCGGTCGTCTCGCATTTC
>CAYQFW010000087.1:0-5795 GCA_964416955.1 uncultured Ruminococcus sp. | reverse complement strand
TAAGCCTTCGGGCAGGGTGTGGATGATCTTGGCAAAGTGGGTCTCGCCCACTGCCACCAGTTCGGTGGTCAGGTTGTTCAGAGCATCCAGTGCCGCCTGTCCGGTGACGGAAGACTGCGCCAGCAAACCTTCGGCAGTAGCAGTGGCGGTACGCAGAGCATCCAGCTCGGTGATGGTCGCATCCTTGTAGCCTTCAACAGCCTTTGCCTGGCTGATGTAGGAGGCCAGCAGGATCCGCTGGTTGGCGCTCATGGTTGCGCCGGCTGCGGTTGCGTAGTGATCCAAAGCGGTCTTATATGTATCGGTGATGTCCTTGGTCAGCGCGGTGATGGCAGCCTCTGCGTCAGCGGCGGTGACCTCTTCGGTGTTCTCCCACTTGGTCATCAGCGCCTGGGCAGCGGCAACGGAGGTTTCCAGAGCGCCGCCGGGATTTTCGGCTGCCCACTTGGTCAGCAGTTCGTCGGTGGTGGCGATGTCGGTCAGCTGACCCAGTCTATCGTAGTGGTACTGATGCATCAGCTCGGTGAAGAAGGCTTCGTCCACATCGTTCCACTTGACGCCCTTGACTTCCACATCCCGCAGCTCGGGCCATACTTCCTCCAGGACGTCGATATCCGGAGTGATGTATTCGGTGTCGCTGGCAACCAGCACTTCCTGACCGATCTGGGTGACGGTGGCGGGAACGGCGTAGGCGTTCAGCTTCAGGATGGTCACATCGTCAACAATACGCTTGAAGCTGGAATCGTACCATCTGCCGTAGGTATCGGCAGCATCCTTTTCACAGATCGCCATGTAGTACAGCTTACCGTTGTACTCATAAGGTGCGTAGAAGACCTGACGGGTCAGTGCCTTCTCGGCAGTTTCCAGGGCGGACAGAGCCGCATTGATCTCGTTTTCGGTGGCGTTGGGGTTCATAGCCACAGCCTCAGCCTGGTACAGGGCATTGGCCAGAGCGTTCCAGCTCTCATCGGTGTAGATGTTGGTATAAACGCCGTTACCTTCGTCATTCTTGTTCTTGCCGGCATAGTCAACACCGGAAATAGCACCCTGGACATTCCAGGATTCCTTTTCCTCATCGGTGTAGGAATCGTCCACAACAACATAGCTGCCGTTTTCATCGGTGATGACATAGCGGGCAGTATCGTCGGTGGTGCCCATCAGGTCACGGATCTCGGTAACCTTGCCGCTGACAGCATCGGTATTGACCTTTTCCAGCCCCAGGGCAGCCTGCTGCAGATTGTTCACAGCATGGCGAATCTCCACATGGCCTGCGTTGGCATTTTCATTAACGGACTGGGCGCGGATATAAGCTGCCACAAAGGCATTCCAGCTGACATTGGTATAAGCGCCCTGACCGGCATTGTAAGTTTCACTCAGCGCCAGGACAGCCTCTTCCAGGCCGGACTTGTCGGGAGTGTACTCCAGGATGCTGCTTTCCACAGAGGGAACCAGCTCTGCGCTGGTGGCAAACTGCAGATTCAGCACGCCGGTGAGAGAGGTTGCCTTGGTGGCGGAAACCATGGTGTTGTCCACGATGTCGCCGTCCAGCCATACCACCACGGTCACGGCCTTGGCAACATTCTGTTCCAGAGGCGTGATCATGTTTTCGCTGAGTTTACGCTCACCCATCACCAGGACCATACCGGTCTCGTCGGCTTCAAAGGTGTAGTCATACAGGTAAAGGGGCGCCTTGATGACACCTGCTTCCTCGCTGCTGGAGGTGACATTCAGCTTTGCGATACCCAGAATGGTACCCAGATCATCCACGAAGCCAACACGGATGGCATCCATCAAAGCCTTCTGCTGCTCGGGAGAGAAGCCTTCGTCCAGGGAACTGAACTCCATATAGCTGCCGCCGCCCTGGGTGCTGCCGTTGGTGGAGCTGATATCCTCTTCGCTCTCACCGCCGTTGTAGATACGCTGGATGCCCTGGGTCTGCAGCAGCAGATCAGGCTGGGCAGCGTTGCAGCGGAATGCCAGGTCGATGGCATAACCGTATGTAGAATCCAGGGGCAGCGCCACGGCATCGTCACCGCCGTCGGCAGGCTCCAGAGTGTTGACTGCAGCCAGCAGGCCCACCAGGTAGGCAGGATTTTCCTCGCTGGCGGTAATCATTTCCACGGTCTTGCCGGCGTACTTGGTACCCACGCTGTAGTTGCCGGTAAAGTCAGCGATATCGGCATACAGACCGGAACCGGGAACCAGCAGCATCTCGATGGTATTGGCGGTAGCCAGGGTGCTGACATTCAGCTTGTCGATGGTCTCGCCGTTGATCTTGATGTTGTCCATATTCATGATATGGGCCATGACACCCTTGATCTCGTCCCAGGTGTAGGAATTGTCGGTCATTTCGGCGCAGGCATTGGTTGCCAGGTTCAGGTCGTTCTGCATTTCCTCCAGCTGTTCCACCCAGCTGTTGAAGGTTTCAGGAACAGTACCCACCTCTGCCAGATTATCCAGCAGATCGCTCAAGGGAGTGTCGGTGTTAATGATCCGGTCACGGACCAGGGTGAAGGTATCCACACTGCCCACTTGGGAAGCGGCATAGGCAACCAGACCCTGACGCAGTGCGCTATCCAGATACACCAGCACGCCATCCAGCTCTTCCAGCATGGCAACCAGGGTAGCCTTATGGGTATCATTAAAGCTCTTGCTGCCTGCGTACTCCATGATGATGACGAACAGGCCTTCGGTATTGTCGTTCAAAGCAGCCTGGGCGCCGGTCTTGGCACTCTTGGTATAGGTGCTGATATTGGTCTTGGCAGAAGCCAGAGCGCTGCCCTGTGCGCTCAGGGCGTCGGAAGTACCGATGGCGCGGACGCCGTACTCCTGTGCGCCGGAGTACAGGAAACCGGTCTGCTGATAAATGGCAGAAGCGGTATCCCGGCTCAGTTCGATGATACGGCCGTCAAAACCGTAGCTGGGCACTGCCAGCAGCTTGTTCAGGTCCACAGTATAGCTGTCGCCGTTGGCGGAGACATCCAGTCTTGCAGGCAGCAGGACCAGTTCGCCCAGGCCGTATTCGGTGAAGCCCAGATCCACCAGATTACCCCAGGCATTGTTGGCAGTGATCCGGTTCTCCTGGAGAGAGCCGCCGCCCAAACCTGCCCGGATGGTGGACATATCGGCACGGGTATCCTTATTCAGCAATACGATCTCCAGGGAGCCGTTTGCGCCCACCTGGGTCTCGATACCGGTGACTTCCGGCGCTGTAGACAGAACGAACCACGCGTAAGATGTAGTGGCCATCAGGATGGTGGCGACCATCAGCATTGCCACCGCAGACAGCAGCTTCCGCTTTGTAGCGCGGGGCCGTTCCTGTGTATTCTTCTTATTTCTCATGACAATTCTACCTCCATAAAATTACCATAGTTACTATCAGTATAGACCTTTTTCCCATATATTGCAAGGCTTTTCCTGGGATTATTTCCCTTTTATGACCTGGTCAGAGGGCATAAGATCCGCGCTGCTGGCAAACTGCAGGTTCAGCACGCCGCTCATGCTCTGTTTTCCCGAATCGCTGACCATGCTGTTGTCCACCTGGTCGCCGTCCAGCCATACCACCACGGTGACGATGGCGGGAGAATTCTGAGGCAGCTCCAGCAAAGACGCGTCCTCCTTTTTCCGGGCGCCAATAGAAAGGCTGCCGTCGGATTCCAGGGTATGCTCATACAGGTACAGGGGGGCGTAAATTCCCTCTTCCTGCTCTTCGTAATTACTGATATTCAGCTTCGCAACCCCCAGCAGGGTATTCCGGTCGCTGAGGAAGCCCACGCGGATGGTGTCCATCAGCTCCAGCAGCTGCTCCTGATCCATGTTTTCCGAGGAGAAGCGCATATAGCTGCCGCCTCCCTGGGTGGCGGGGTTTTCGGTGTCTTCGTTGATCCGGAGGGCAGGGGTGGTCTGCAAAAGCAGGTCGGAGGCTTCGTTGCACCGGAAGGCCAGATCCAGGGCAAAACCAAAGGTATCATCCAAATTCGCCCGGGTCCAGTTACCCGCGGCGGCTTTGCAGTTTTTCAGAATCGCTTCCACCTGCAGCAAATAGGCGGTGTCGGTGGGATCGGTGGTGATCAGCTCCATGCTGACGGAATCGGTCCACATACAAAAGGCGCTGTAGTTGCCGGCGTAGGCCGCAAGGCGGGCCAAAATTCCTGCCTCCGGGGCAAGGGTCAGTTCATTTTCTGTCCCCAGGGTCTCAAAAGCCCTTCCGCCGGACAGCTTTTCGCTGCCAAGATAGGCGTATTCCCCGTTCAGCAGGGGGGTCAGCAGCGGTTCGATCTGCGCCCAGCTGCCGCCGCTTGTCAGCGCCAGGCTGTTTGCCACGATGGACTGGGTCTGGGTCTGCATTTCTTCCACTTCCTCCGCCCAGGCCTTGAATTCCGTCGGGACAACATCGCCCATTGTGTTCAGAATCTCGGACAAAGGGGTGGCGGTATTGCTTACCATGGCGGACAGGGTCTCAAAATCCGGTTCATCGGAGATCTGAGAAGCCGCGATGCCGATGACGCCCTGACGCAGAGCCCCGTCCACATAATTCAGCGCCTCCAAAGTTCCGTTTGCCAGTTCCCGGATTGCGGTAACATCCGCGGCGGTAAAGGTGTCATTGCCTGCGGCATAATGCCCGTAAAGGATCTCCATAATGCCGCTGCCGTGATCCCGCCAGGTGTGCTTCACCACTCTGGCTGCGGAAGCGGTGTGGGATTTTACCAGGGTACGGGCCTGGGCCAAGGCGGTCTGCTGGGCGGTCAGGCTGGAAATGGAGCCAATGGCCCGGACGCCGTAAAGCTGCCGGTCAGCATAGTAGGTAAAATTCTTTTCGCCCATAATGGTGGAAACCACCTGCTCAGACAGAATGGTCATCCGGCCGTCCACGCCGAAGGCGGCGTGCTTCAGCAGATTCCGGGACACGGTAAGTTCCCCGTCCTTGTCCACCACATTCAAGCGGGCGGGCAGAAGGGTGATTTCACTGAGGCCGTAACGGGCATCCTCCAGCTGGATCACGTTGCCCCAGCTTTTGTTGGATTCCACCGCATCCATCCCCGCGGCGGAATCGCCGATCTTGGTGCGGATCTGAATGGGGTCGGCATAGGTCTGCTCCGTCAAAAGGGCAATTTCCAGGCTGCCGTTGGCGCCGATGTTGGTGTCGATCCTGTCCACCTTGGGCTGCAGGGACAATGTCAGCCAGGCGTAGCTGGCCGCGATGACCAGGACAAGGCATACTGCCATCACCAGCAACATTACTATCAGTTTTTTTCGTAAATGCATAGGCTCTATCCTCAAAACATGTGGCATTTTTGGAAAAACCGCTGTTTACGCCCAATGTCATTAAGTTCGCTGTCATTGCGAACCAGTCCTCAGACTGGTGCGGCAATCTCATACCCTTTTGCAAGAGCTTCCCACGACCAGTTTGCGCTTAATCAAGGTATGATTGCCCCCGGCAATCATAGTTATTGAAAGATTCGCTGCGCTCTGCAACACTGGTCTCGGAATGACACGGTTTCTTAACTGCATGACATTGCGTTTGCGCCCCCGATTTTGCCAAATTGCATACTATCCTATTATCCTTATAGTTTACCTCTTTTGGCCGGAAAATGCAACACCGGACACGAAAAAATACCGGTGCCCGAAGGCACCGGTATATAAAATTATTCGTCTTCGTCGTCAAAATCCGGGACATAGCCGTTTTTCAGCCGCCGCTTGTTCCAAATGAACATCACCGCGCCCACGATCACGATGACCGAAACCATCACAGCCGCCAAAATGCCCATGACCTGCCCCAGGTTCATACCCCAGGA
>CAYQFW010000086.1:0-5814 GCA_964416955.1 uncultured Ruminococcus sp. | reverse complement strand
CGGTATTGTGGCAAAAATGTTTTTTCGCTGATATTCAAGTAATATTTAAAGAAGTTTTCAATCAAAATTTCAATAAATTTTTCTCTTTGCTCTGCATTTTCTTCTTCGAAAACGCAAGTAGCAATATCTTTGATTTCCTCCTCAAAATTTCCCTGCGGTCTTACAAGGTTAACGCCAATCCCCACCACAATAAAAACAATTTTACCGTCTTTATCAATAACCGATTCACAGAGTATTCCCGAAACCTTTTTATTGTCAAGATATACATCGTTAACCCATTTGATTTGAGTGTTTTTTCCACTTATACACTCAATACTTTCGCTGACTGCCACTGCGGTCAGTGAAGTAATCAAAGTTGCGTCAAAACCTAAAAGTTCGGGTTTTATTAAAATACTTAAATAAACTCCGCCGTCTTTTGAAATGAAAGTGCGGTTTTTGGTTCCTTTACCCCTGGTTTGATTTTTTGCGATAACAACAGTGTTTTCTTCGCATCCGTTACTCGCTAAACGCTTTAAGTAATCATTGGTAGAATCAACTGTTTCAAGATTTATAATTTTAATTTTCATAACAAACCTTTATTTTAAAAGTTTTTGAATTTTTGAATGGAATTTATTAAGATAAGTTCCTGCAAGACGTGAGACTGCAATATCGTAAATCACAAAAACAATATTCCCGAGCGCTAACAAAACAACCGCGCCATAGTCGGCGAATTTCCCCAAATCTTCGAAAGAAAGCATTAAAATATCCGAAAAAATGTAATAAAGCGAAACCACGCAGATATTAAAAGTCAAAAACTTTAAAATCCATTCTAAAACAGGTTTTCCCAATTTTTCAATAAGACATTTTACAATGGGATAAAAACCGAAAAAGAAAATATAAATCAATTTACTTTCGGTTTCGGCAAAAATAAATGCCAGAAAAGCCGATGTTAAATAGGTGAAAAATGCCCATTTGCAGCCAACTTCAATAACAATCACCATTACACAAAGACCTGACAAAGCAGGTACAGCATAGGTGAAATACGGAAAATACGCCACAAGCATTATAACCGCCGCTAAAGCCGACATAATTGCGCAAAAGGTGATTTTTTTAGTGTTTTTCATTAACAGCACCTGATAAAGTCGCCGCCCATACATTCACAGCAACAGTCGGCACACCAAAGACTTGTGCAAATATCACAACCGTCACAAGAAGAACCCGAATATGTGCGGTAAGGGTTATTGTGTTGGCGCGAAGCCTGTTTTTGCGCGTTCATAACAGCGTTGCGATACTCCATATTCGAAGGGTCCATACGCGATGCAGTTGCAAAACTTGTGTAGGCCTGGTCAAACCATCCGCGTCTGTAAAGCACAGTTCCGTTAAGGAAATACCATTCTGCATTTCTTTCGTGAGGCGGCACGCCGTCTAAAAGCTCAAGCGCTTGTTCAAGTCTTCCCTGACGTATCAGATTACGCACTTCGGGAAAATCGGTATTAGCAGATGTATTCTCGGCAGTTGAACCTGTGGTTTTTCTGCCTTTGCGGGTATTCACAATAGCATCGTAGGCTTCGTTAATCTCACGCATTTTTTCTTCTGCTAAATCAGAAAGCGGATTATCACCATAATTATCAGGGTGATATTTTTTAGCAAGTTTTCTGTAAGCATCTTTAATTTCTTCATCTGTAGCATTGCGGTCAACACCTAAAACTTTATAAGGGTCGTTCATTTTTCTAACTCCTTTATAGCGGTATCTTCAAGTCCTAAATAAATAATATTTCCAAGAACCGATTTATATTTTTTAATATCTAAAAGTTCAAACGCTTTTATAGATTCATTTATGCAAAAATAAATTTGTGATTTTATATATTCTTTAACTTCTTCTTTGGGTTTGTTTTTAAGAACGTTATATCTGCCCTTTTTTATATCTTCTTCTAAATCACAAAAAGCATCCAGCAAATAAATATATCTTCCAAGACAATAACCCAAACGTTCTAAAACACGTTTTTGTGAAGAATCTTCGCTGCAAAGCATTAGAATTTTTGAAAGTGCTTCTGCAGTCGGGTCACAAACACGGTCAATTTCCTTGCAATTTTGATTTTCAAGTTGTGACTGTTTAAAAATATAACCCGATACAACCTCTTCAATGTGCGGGTATTTTGCCTTTGCTTTATTATTTGCAGATTTTAAGAAAGGTTTCAAAAGACAAAAACCAATTTTTTTAATTCCTTTCTCGTCTTCAATATTATCAAGCAATTTGTAATAAGACATAATCATTGCCGCTGCAGAAGGCATTTGGAAGGCTTCTGTATTATTGCAGAATTGACATTTTTTAAAAGGATTAAAAGTACAGCCTTTTTGAGTAAACTTGTCACAACCGTCTTTTAGTGACATATTAAGCAATGTTAAAAAGGTAAAATCGTAATTCAATGTAAATCTTGAAATCAAGCCGTAATTCTTGCCTAAAACCTTACAAAGCGAACAATACACACCTTTATAAAGTTCATACTCTTTAATTTTAAGTTCACCTTTTGATATCTTAATATACCCAAACAAGCATAACACCTCTATTCAGTATAGCCTTTTTGAAAATTTAATGGTGAATAATGTGTTAAATTTATTATAACATTTAATAACATTTATAGCAATAAAAAATTCACCGCCGAGCAAAAAGACGACGGTGAAACTAATTATTTTGCAGTAAATTTATAAACTGTTGTGCTGTCGAATTTAACGCCAGCTTTGAGTACACAACTGGGCCATTCGGGATGATTTATACAGTCGGGATAGTGCTGTGTTTCCAGGCAGAAAGCGCTTCTCCAACCATAATCTGCGCCGTTTTTACCTTTACGGTCGGATGTGCCGTTACCTGTGTAAAGCTGAACACCCGGCTCGGTGGTTTCAACTGTCATAACGATACCGTTTTTATCAGAATACACTTCACAAGCGGGTGAATTTCCGTTAAGAATAAAGTTAACGTCATAACCGCCGTATGGCTTTACATATTCGTCCATATCAGAGCGTTCCGAGATAGTGTGGAAATCCTTGAAATCCATCGAGGTACCCTCGACTGCCTTAACTTCACCTGTCGGTAAACAGTCAGCATCGTTAGGAGTAAAATAATCAGCGTTAATCTTAAGGTACTGATTATTAACCTTGCCTTCACCGTCAAGATTGAAATAAGCGTGGTTTGTGGGGTTAAAGATTGTATCTTTATCAGATGCGGCTTCGTAACGAATCGAAAGACCGCCGTCAATTATCGCGTATGTAACCTTCATTTCCAATGTACCTGGATAGCCTTCGTCTCCGTCAGGTGAAACAAGATAGCAAGCCAAAGCGCCGTCTTCTTCCTTAATATCCCAAACGCGCTTGTCATAGCCTTCAATACCGCCGTGGAGATGGTTAGGTCCGTCGTTACAAGCAAGGGTATATTCTTCGCCGTTTAAAGTAAACTTACCCACGCGGATACGGTTAGCAAAACGGCCGACAGTAGCACCGATATATCCATCATTGTTCATATATTCTTCGACAGTATCATAACCCAAAACAACGTCGGTAGGTTTTCCGTTTTTATCGGGAACTATCAAAGAACGCAAGGTTGCGCCGTAGTCGATAACATCTGCTGACATATTGCCATCGGTAATAGTCCAACAGTAAACGTCTTTGCCACAAGGCATTTTACCAAATAATCTCTTAGAAATGCTCATAATAAATTCTCCGTTCAAAACTTTATACTATTATATTACAATAGAACATTCCAACTTGTCAATTAAAATCTTATGTTCTCCCCTGCTTACAGCAGTTTTCATATCGTGATCGATATAAGTAAAGTCTTCATCGGTCAAAGTAAATTCAACTGTTTTCTTTTCACCTGATTTTAAGTTAACCTTTGTAAAGTTGCGAAGCTTTTTAACAAAGGGTGTCACAGGACAGTACATCATTTTTACAAACAAAAGAACACTTTCGTCAATTTCGTATTCACCCTTGTTTTCAACCGAAACCTTAACTTTAACCTTGCCGTCTACAACTTGTGCTGAAAGGTCGGAATATTCGAGTTCGGTATAAGTAAGACCGTATCCAAAAGGATACCAAGGTTCAGGACCGCACAAAACATACGCGCCGCCCGGTTCTTCCATTGAACCGTGTTTGGATATACAACCGCGAGCCGAAGGCTTGTAATTATAATAGCACGGAAGTGTACCAACATCTTTCGGGAAAGAAAAAGTAAGTTTTGCCGAAGGAGTTTTGTCACCAAAAATAAGATTAGCGAAAGCTGTACCGCTTTGTTCACCGCCGCCAAATGAGAACATAAAGCCGTTAACCTTTTCCACTTCATCGATAAGTGTATGCGGTCTTCCTGCGTACATAACAAGAATTGTAGGTTTGCCGAGTTTTATAACTTCGTCAAAAAGTCTTTGTTGTCCGGGTAACAAATCAAGCGAATGAGCGTCATAACCCTCAGAACAGGTTAATTGCTTGCCCTTAGCGTCAGCACCGCCTGCACCGCCGTAAGCAGTTGCATTATCACCAAGTACCAAGAATATTGTGTCGGCTTTTTTAGCCTCTGTTACCGCTTCGTTGATAAGCTCGTCATTAGTAAAAATAGGCTCAGTACCCTGAGCATACAAAACATTTTCTTCGCCCAAGCGGTTTTTCATACCTGTATAAAAGTCTATACAATGTTCACTTCTGGTAACATAGTCGCCCATAAAACTTTCTTTCGCGTTGTTACCAATAACAGCAACCTTACCGACTTTCTTTTCGTCAAGGGGCAAAATACCGTCATTTTTAAGCAAAAGAATCGACTGCTCGTCCATTAAGCGAGAAAGTTCTATAGTTTCCTTTGAATGTAATTTTTCTTTAAGCTCGGGGTTGCCATAGGGGTTCTCAAACAAACCTAATCTGAATTTCATTGTCAAAATTCGCAAAACCGCTTCGTCTATAAGTTTTACATCAACTTCGCCGCGTTTTGCCGCTTCTTTAAAATCGTCACCATAGCCCTCAGGCAAAGGGAGTTCAATGTCAACGCCTGCTTCTAAGGACAATTTGCCCGCATCTGCCCAAGATTTTGCCACATAGTGCATAGTATTTAAGAATTGAATGCCCGCCCAGTCGGCAATAGTAACACCGTTAAAGCCCAATTCATCACGCAAAATCTCGCGCATATATTTTTTATTTGCATGCATCGGAACACCGTCAATTTCGTTATAAGACGGCATCATAGCCATAACACCCGCATCAATACACTTTTTAAAAGGTTCGAGATAAATTTCTCTGACTTCGCGCTCGCCAACATGAGATGGAGCAACATTCAAACCGCCTTCATTCGCGCCGTAAGCCAAAAGGTGCTTACAGGTAGCGGCAATATCATTAGACTGAACACCCTTAACGTATTGAACACCCATTTCACCAACAAGATACGGGTCTTCACCGTAAGATTCTTGCAGTCTTCCCCAACGCGCATCACGAGGAACGTCGACAACAGGTGCTAATACAACAGAAAAACCTGCCGCACGGGCACATTGACCGATATCCTCGCCCATTTTGCGTACAAACTCGCGGTTGAACGAACCACCTAAACCTGCGCATTGTGGGTATTTTGTATTTACACCGTGCAAACCCTCGTCGGTATAGATTGGCGGAATACCCAAACGAGTTTTATTTAAAAAGGCTTCTACAGTTTTTTGTTTTGGTCTGTTTGCATGCTCACCGCAATAGCCCCACATACTATCATTTTCACCGAGTTCTTCGGCTTTTTCGTCATTCTTAAAAGTAAGACACATTTGGTCAATTTTTTCTTCAAGTGTCATTTTAGAAAGCAGGTCTTTTGCTCTCTCT
>CAYQFW010000085.1:0-5815 GCA_964416955.1 uncultured Ruminococcus sp. | reverse complement strand
TTTAATCGGCGAACTTCTTGACTTGGACAAGCTTGTTAACAATGTTGGTATTTGGATTGAAAATAAATTCTCCAAAACTACAGGCGACTCAGGAATTGCCGAAGGCTTTGTTGCCGCAACGCTTCTTTTCTGCGTTGGTGCTATGACAATAGTAGGCTCTATTGACAGCGGCATTTCGGGGGATAATTCCACTCTTTATTCAAAATCGGTTATCGACTGTGTTGCCGCCGCTGCGCTGACTTCGAGTATGGGTATCAGCGTAATTTTTGCCTCGCTTTCAACCCTTGTAATTGAGGGCGGTTTAACCCTTTTAGCAGGTGTTATTTCCCCCATTCTTACCGATTACATAATCGCACAAATGTCGGTTATAGGCTCACTTTTAATAATAGCGTTAGCGCTTAATATGTTAAAAATCACAAAAATCAAAGTTATGAACTTTGTACCCGCAATTTTATTGCCGATTTTACTCTGCTTATTTTAGGAGAAATTTATGAAAAACAGAACAAGACGTCAAAAAGCAATTGTCCGCAGAAATATTTTCTTAAGCCTTTGCGCTGTTATCCTTATCGGCGCAATAGCACTTGTAAGCTTTGTCATATCCGCAATTTTTAAACCCGATAATAACAAAACCGAACAAAACTCTTCCAACAACCAAAGCGTGCAGTCTGAAACCCAATCCGAAGTTGTGCCCGATACATTTGCAACAGTTTTAAGCATCGGTGATATTATGGCGCATCAAACACAGATAGACGGTGCTAAAACAAACGACGGATATGATTTCTCGGCATTTTTCGAAGAAGTTTCTCCCTACTTTAAAGAAGCCGACCTTACTATCGGTAACCTGGAGCTTACCTTCGGCGGCACAGAATCGGGTTCCTATCGCGGTTACCCTTCCTTTAACACTCCCGATGAATTGGCAGATACCATAAAAGAAAGCGGCATCGGTCTTTTAATGACTGCCAATAACCATTCCTATGATACAGGCTTTTTCGGTCTTAAACGTACTGCCCGCATTTTAAAAGAAAAAGGGCTTGAGTACACAGGTACAAAGCAAACTCCCGAAGAAAGCGAATATATTATAAAAACAGTAAACGGCATTAAAATCGGTATTGCAAATTTCACCTATGAAACCACAGGTGATGATGCAAGCCGCAAATATTTAAACGGCGGTGCTATTGCCACTGAAGCCAACGAATATATAAACACCTTTTCGTACCAAAGACTGCAAACTTTCTATAACCAAGCGTCACAAATTATTATTGATATGAAAAATAACGGTGCCGAATTTATCACATTTTATATGCATTGGGGAGAAGAATATCAACTAACGGCAAACAATTGGCAAAAAACCATTGCACAAAAGCTTTGCGATATGGGAGTGCAAATGATAATCGGCGGGCATCCCCATGTCATACAGCCAATGGAACTTATTCATTCAGAAGACAGTGAAAATACCGCAGTCTGCATTTATTCTTTGGGCAACGCCGTTTCTAACCAGAGAAGAGAACTTATGAGCAGTTCACCGAACGGCAACACAGAAGACGGCGTTATGTTCAGTTATACTCTCAAAAAATCAAACGGAGAAGTTACACTCGATAGCATTGACCTTGTTCCTACATGGGTTCGCAAATATCAGGACAACGGCTATAAATACACCATCTATCCCATTGAAGATATCGAAAATGTCTCTTCAAAATATCCCGATATCGCATCAAAACTAAAAGAATCATACAAGCGCACAAAATCTATTGTTGAAAACGGCTTAACCGAATGTCAGCAAAGTATTGGTTGCGAAATAACGTTCAAATAATCTTGCCCCCTTTTTTCTCTTTTGACGAAAAAAGGGGGTAATGCATAACAAAATTATAACATGACAATATTTGTCCTGTATTTTTCAATAATTGTCTTGCTTTGCATTTTTTATTCGATTATAATAAAACCATAAATTATACATAAGGGAAGTGTTCTTATGCAAAAAAGAGAAAACTATTACGGCTTTACGCCATATAATCCCCCCGAAAAGCTTATAACACCCGAAGAATATCGTGCCGGTGTTAAGGCTTTGGGTGAAGGCAGAAACCAAACCTATGCCACACTTGAATTTATGAATAAGGTTGAAACATTGCGTAACGACCTTTACGATATGATAGTTTACGACCAAAGCGAACTTAAAGTATGGGGCACAAAATATTATTTGTCTAATGACGGCGATGATGAGGCAGATGGTCTCACTCCCGAAACTGCTTGGAGAACACTTGAAAAAGCAGGTAGTTTTAATTACCAACAGGGCGATGGTCTGTATCTGCGCCGCGGTGACTTGTGGCGCGGTAATTTACCGCTTCAAAGCGGTGTTACATACCAGCCTTTCGGCGAGGGCGAAAAACCAAAAATTTATTATTCCTACAACGGCAAAACAGAAGCCGAATGGGTAAAAACCGACATTCCTAATGTTTGGGTTTTCGATAAAGTTTTAGATACTCGCGATATCGGTCTTATTGTTTTTGACGGCGGCAAGGAATACGCAAAAAAGAAGATGCAAAAAAGCGACCTTGCAAACGAACTCGACTTCTTCTACAGCGGTTTCAAAACTTTTAAGGAAGAAGAAAAGAATGAGTTTAAAACCTATCTCTACTGTAGTCAGGGTAACCCTGCTGAAGTTTTCGAAGAAATCGAACTTAGCCGTCAAGGCAGTACTATTCCGATTAAAAATTTCTCTCACGATATTCTTGTTCACAACCTTGACATACGCTACGGTCAGGACTATTTCCTTTGTGACTCTTCCAAAAATATCGAACTCACCTATTGCATCTTGGCTTTTATGGGCGGTCATTACGGCGGCGCATCTCTAAATAACGGTTGCTACGGTTTCGGCGGCGGAGGAGGTGCTTGGAGCAGATGTGATAATATGAAATACGAACACTGCTTCTTCACCATGCACTACGACTGCGCCGTTACAGCGCAATCAACAAGACGAATAAAGGAAAACCCAAACTGGTGGGAGGTTCATCCTGTACACTTTAAAAAATTCAGCGTAAACGATTGCCTTATTGAGTACAGCGAATACGGCGTTGAATTTTTCTATACCCAATATCAAGACAGTGACGTATTGGGTCAACCTATGTTTGACAACACCTACTTTGGCTATAATATTTGCCGCAAATGTGAACAAGGCTTTGGAGAAAAGCATGGCTCTGCAAAGTTTATCCGTATGGGCGTGCATGAAAACTACTGTGTTGACACAGTGTTTGAAAACAACGTATTTGACCGCTCGGGTCAGGTTGCTATTGAGCTTTCGGCTTACGAGGGTGACCAAAGAAGAAATCAAATTTCTTACGACCATCTACCAAAAATGCGCGAGAATATTTATATAGACCCCAAAGATAAACCGTTTGCGATTGTAAATCATATTTACTATGATTTTAACGGTTATTCGCAAAACACACTCGAAGCGTTAGGTGTTGAAAAAGATTCGGTTTATGTTTACTATATTACCGATGATGTTGGAGGCGAATTGATATGAGTAACCGCGAATGGTACTATGGTCTTACCGACTATAATCCCCCTGAAAAAATCTTAACGGCAGAACAATATCGCCAAAAGGTAGATAACTTCGGCAAAGACAAAAATTTGCAATTTGCCGATAAAGCATTTTTAGACGAAGTAGAAACACTCAGAAACGAGCTTTATGATTTAATTGCTTATGATACAAGTGAAATTGAAGTCACAGGCACGAAATACTATGTAGCAAATAACGGCGACGACGCGAATGATGGTCTATCACCCGAAACTGCTTGGAAAACACTCGATAAAGTGACAAATTTTAAATTCCAAGAAGGCGATGGCGTTTACTTTAAGCGCGGAGACTTATGGCGCGGTAACACCGTTTTACAAAGCAGTGTCACCTACCAAGCCTACGGCAAAGGTGAAAAACCAAAAATTTACTATTCTTATGACGGTAAAACTATCGGTAATTGGGTAAAAAGCGAGATAGAAAATGTTTGGGTTTTAGATACTACACTTGATACCCGTGACATCGGCGTTATCGTTTTTGACGGTAGCAAAAAATACGCCAAAAAGAAAAAACAAAAAAGTGAACTCGTAAATGATTTAGATTTCTACTTTAGCGGTAACTGGGTATATGTTCAATCTGAAAAGCACGAAAATAAGCTTTACCTCGTATGCGAAAAGGGCAACCCAGCCGAAGTTTTTGATGAGATAGAATTAAGCCGTCAGGGTCACGTTATACATATACCAAATTTTTACCACGACATAAAAGTGCATAACCTTGATATCCGCTACGGTCAAGACTATTTCCTTAATGACTCGGCAAAAAATATCGAACTCACCTACTGTATTTTGGCATGGCAAGGCGGTCACTACGGCGGCGACAAAATGAACTTTGGTTGCTACCGTTTCGGCGGTGGCGGCGGTGCTTGGAGAGCGTGCGACAATATGAAGTTTGAGCATTGCTTCTTTACACAACAATTCGACTGTGCTATGACACCGCAGTTTTCGTCTAACCCCAATAATCCAAACCCCGACATTTATACCATAACCCCATATAATTTCAAAGGTTTCCATGTAAATGACTGTCTTATCGAGTATACCGAATATTCTTTTGAATATTTTGCCAGTTCTCGCAAAGAGCGTGGCGTTTACGGCACTCCCGGATACTTTGATATGTACTTCGGCTACAATATCTGCCGTAAGACTAACGAAGGCTTTGGCGATAAGCACGGCGCTTCAAACTTTATTCGCGCAGGTTTTTCCGAAAACAACTGCTACGATACTGTTTTTGAAAAAAATATCTTTGACCGTTCGGGTGCGTTAGCGCTTCAGCTTTCAGCTTTTGAAGGTGATTCCCGCCACAACAAGATTTCGTATGACCTTTTACCAAAGCTTCAGGGCAACATTTATATAGATAAAAAGAACAAGCGATTTGCGCAGATAAATAAAATCCATTACGATTTTAACAGTTATTCAAAAGCCGCTCTCGAAAAATTAGATGTTGAAAAAGATTCGGTTTATATCTATACTCCCGAAGAATAGCAAAAAGCATCCCGTTATTTACGGGATGCTTTTCTGTATTCGCTGGGGCTCATACCCATTGTCTTCTTGAAGAAACTGTGAAAACTTCGCACCGACTGAAATCCGCTCTCAAGTGCAATTTCGGTAATATTCTCGTTTGTTTCATCTAAAAGTTTTACCGCCGTTTCAAGACGGTACATATTTATAAAATCAGTAAAATTCGCATTAAAAACATTTTTAAAATGACGCGACATATAGTTGTAATCGTACCCGAGCTCCTTCGCAATATCCGAAAGGGTTATTTTTTTTGTATGGTTTTCAGCTACAAAATCTACAATTTGTGAAATGGTTTCTGAATGACTTCGGTTTTTATCAATAAGTTCTATGTTATTAAGATACTCTTCACAAATGGCATAAAGACAAGATTTGAGGGTAAAAACCGAAGGTGTTTCATTATTTATAAGTTGCGATACCAAATAGTTTTCAATTTCGGCTTTTGCCTTGAAAGGATATCCGTCCCCTATTTTATTAATAATCTTTTTCGAAAAATACCGCACAAAATCTTCCGAGAAAACTATTACCCAGTATTTAGTGTTGTCTCTTGGTGTATAACTGTGAAAGTCATAAGGCAAGCAAAGCCCGAACTCGCCCTTTTTTAACAAATATTTTTTGTCATTTACAACGCAATCAACCGCACCGTCTATCACATACATAAGCTCAAGATTTTTATGAAAATGATATTCCCAGATGTCATTTTCATAAAATCTTGTATTAAAGTCAAGGTTAG
>CAYQFW010000084.1:0-5943 GCA_964416955.1 uncultured Ruminococcus sp. | reverse complement strand
ACACTGCTTCAAAATTCTCACCCACGGTGACCTTTTGCAGCGAGGTGCAGGCATAAAACCCGTAGGGACTTACAAATCGTACGGTGTCGGGGAAAACCACCTCCACAATATCGGTGTTATTCATGAACGCCTCCTGTCCCACACCGATAACCTCTTTTCCGTCGGGGGCATAAGGAGGGATGAACAGCACGGTATCGGTGGCGGTGCCTATGCCGCTGACCACACATTGAGCGGTGTCCTCTTCATAAGGTGCAAATTCCAACCCTTGGGTATACTGCGTGGGGTCAAAATCCGTGTCGGTTTCTGTTTCGGTTTCTGTCCCAACGATGTCGGTTTCGGTCTCATCCACCGTTCCCGCAGGGGGATCCACCACCGAGGGGCCGCCTCGTCCTGCCATGACGATGGCCGCCACTACACTGAGGGACACCACAGCACACAGGATGGCCACCCACCAGCCGCTGTGGAAGAATCGCCATGCCGCACCGTGCTCACGGTATGTTTCGGCCTCATAGGGGGCAGAGGTCAAGGGCACCATCAACGCCCTATCGGACGTGAGCATAGCCTCGGCCACATACTCGTCGCGGATACCTTCTATACACGAAAAGATCTTTTGTCCGTTGAGTTTCATACCGAATACCCCCTTTCATTCAGGTAGGTGCGGAGCTTCTCACGGGTGCGGAGCAATCGCAGGGATACCGCATTGGGGGTCATGCCGTAGGCCTCGGCCAAGGTCTTGACGGGATAGGCGTGCCAATATCGACCCACAAAAAGGCGGCGATCCAATTCATCCCGGCGGGCGAGAAATTCATCCAGCAGGGCGGCCAATGCCCCGCCGTCCCCCTCGTCCACCGCCAAACAGCCCTCCAGCTCATGGAGAGCCACCTCCATATCCCGCGACTTGCGGGCATGATAGCGGTTGATGGCCAGATTTCTGGTGATGCGGCAAAGGAAAGCCACCAATACGGGCGGCCGTTTGGGCGGGATGGCGTTCCACGTTTTCAGCCAGGTGTCGTTGACACACTCCTCGGCATCCGGGCGGCTGTTCAGGATAATACTTAGCCCCCAGTGTATATCCGCAAAGAGCCACCGCAAAGGTTTGCAGGGTTATTGTAAAAAACGGTGTGGGGATTTGTATCTGAGCGCAAACCGCTATAACAGCCGCAAAAAGAGCCGCTAAAATCAAAGAAAAAGTTTCACTTTTTCTTCTTTCGTTCATTTTATCCCCCACCTTTCTTTTGTTTTTTTATATTATACCAAACTTACAAAATATTTTCAATAAAATTGGCAAACCTTTTTAATTGAAAAAACTATCGCTTTATGGTATACTTACTTAGATATTATTTTAAGGAGAATCTTTATGCTCGATTTAGCATCCTACAATCTTTCTTCCCTTAATAAACGGGTTTTTGAAATTTTTGAAGAAATCTCGGCTATTCCGCGCGGTTCGGGTAATATGCAAAAAATTGCCGACTACTGTGAGAATTTTGCCCAAAATTTGAAACTTCAATACATTCGCGATAACGCAGATAATGTTGTAATCTTCAAAAACGGTACTTTGGGCGGAGAAAACACCGAACCTATAATACTTCAAGGTCACCTTGACATTGTTTGTCAATGTACCGCCGAGTGCGAAATAGACTTTTTGAACGAAGGTCTTAAAATTTTCCGCGACGGTGATTTCATAAAAGCCGAAGGAACAACATTAGGCGGTGATAACGGTATTGCTGTGGCTTATATATTAGCAATACTCGAAGCAACTGATATCCCTCACCCACCAATAGAGGCCGTTCTCACAACCGACGAAGAAATCGGTCTGTTGGGCGCAAACGCGCTTAACACAAGCCTTTTAAAAGCAAAAAAAATGATAAACCTTGATTCCGAAACCGACGATGTTTTAACCGCTTCCTGTGCAGGCGGACAAGACGTTGTTATCAGTTTACCCTTCGCAACCAAAACCGCAAACGGCACCAAAATCACCCTTAATATAAAAGGTCTTTTGGGCGGACACTCGGGTGTAGAAATCGACAAGGGCAGAGTTAACGCCAGTATACTTATGGGCAGAATTTTAAACCACCTTAGTACTGTAGCCGATTTCGATATTATTTCTATAAACGGCGGTACAAAACGCAACGCTATTCCCAATACCTGCACTGCTGAAATTTGCGTGCAAAACACCAAAACTGTTTTAGACGAACTAAATTCATATAAAGAAATTCTCACAACCGAAATCAAAACAAGAGAGCCCGATTTCCAGCTCGAAATTTCACAAGAGCCTTATAATTCTCTTTGCATTGATAACAACTCAAAAGAAAAAGTTTTAAATCTTCTTAGTATCGCGCCAAACGGCATTATGGAAATGAGCGCCGAAATTGAAGGTCTTGTTGAAACATCGCTCAATTTGGGTGTTTTAACCTTTGAAAGAGATAATATGAGCGCTGCTTTTGCTTTAAGAAGCAACAAAAACAGCGCCATGACCTATCTTACCGAAAAACTTTCAAGACTTAGCGCAATAATCTGCGCTACCGCGGAAGTTTCAGGCTTTTATCCCCCTTGGGAATTTAAAAGCAACTCACCCTTACGCGAGCTTTATAAAAAATGTTATAAAGAACAGTTCCAAAAAGAAATTAAGGTCAAAGCAATTCATGCGGGGCTTGAATGTGCCGTTTTCTCGTCAACAATAAAAGGTCTTGACTGTATTTCGGTAGGACCTAATATGTACGATGTACATACCCCTAACGAAAAATTAAGTATTTCTTCCGCAATAAGCACTTTCGATTTACTTTTAAAAGTTTTAACACAAAGTTGCAAACTTTGATTGATTTTTAACATTCTTTATGGTAAAATCTATGTATTGGTCTAAAAAGAACAAAATAAATTTTTGATTGGAGAAATTATGGAAAACAAAACAGAATTCAAACCCTATGTTCCGGCAAGTAAAATCACTCCTGAAATCACCGTAACTTCGGTTATTATGGGTATTTTGCTTTCGGTTATATTTGGTGCAGCAAATGCATATCTTGGTTTGCGAGTTGGTATGACAGTATCGGCATCTATCCCTGCAGCAGTAATTTCCATGGGCGTTATCCGCATCCTTATGCGCAGAAACTCCATTTTGGAAAGCAACATTGTTCAGACCATTGGCTCTGCAGGTGAATCTTTGGCAGCCGGTGCTATCTTCACCTTGCCTGCATTATTCCTTTGGGCATCCGAAGGTAAAATGGACAAGCCAAATCTTGTGGAAATCACTTTAATCGCTCTTATCGGCGGTCTTTTGGGCGTTTTCTTTATGGTGCCTTTACGTAACGCTTTAATTGTTAAAGAACACGGCACCCTTCCCTATCCCGAAGGTACTGCCTGCGCAGAAGTCCTTTTGGCAGGTGAAAAAGGCGGCGCAAGTGCAACTACCGTTTTTGCAGGTATGGGCTTTGCGGCTATCTTCAAATTCATTATTGACGGGCTTAAAGTAGTTTCAGGTGAAGTTTCGGCAAAAGTCAAAGGATTTGCAGGTGAAATCGGCACCCAAATTTACCCCGCCGTTATGAGCGTTGGTTACATCTGCGGTGCGAGAATTTCATCCTATATGTTTGCCGGCGGTGTTTTAAGTTGGCTTGTTCTCATTCCCCTTATAGTTCTTTTCGGTGAAAACAGCATTCTTTACCCCAGCGTTGACGCTACAATCGGCGAATTGTTTGCTGCAGGCGGCGCAAGTGCTATCTGGAGTTCCTACATTCGTTATATCGGTGCAGGCGCTTTGGCTGCAGGCGGTATTATAAGCCTTATCAAATCATTACCGCTTATTGTTAAAACCTTCTCTGGCGCTTTAAAGAGTATGACAGGCGCAGGTGCTGCTTCAAATGAACGCACCGCCAAAGATATCAACATTAAGGTTGTACTTATTGCTATCGCAATTCTCACTCTTCTCATTTGGCTTATTCCTGCTGTTCCCGTAAACCCCATTGGTGCTATAATAATTGTTGTGTTCGGTTTCTTCTTCGCAACCGTTTCTTCCCGTATGGTAGGTCTTGTAGGAAGCAGTAACAACCCCGTTTCAGGTATGGCAATTGCCACTGTTTTAATCGCAACGCTTATCCTTAAATTCACAGGTAGCACAGGCTATGCAGGAATGGCAAGCGCTATTGCTATCGGTTCAATTATCTGCATTGTTTCTGCTATCGCGGGCGATACTTCGCAAGACCTTAAAACAGGTTACATTTTAGGCGCAACACCCAAGAAACAGCAAATCGGCGAAATTATCGGTGTTGTGGCAGCCGCTCTTGCTATCGGCGGAACACTTTTCTTACTCGATAAGGCTTGGGGCTTCGGCAGTGACGCTTTAGCCGCTCCGCAGGCAACATTGATGAAAATCATTATAGAAGGTGTTATGGGTGGAAATCTTCCTTGGGGACTTGTATTCACAGGTGTGTTTATCGCCGTTGCTGTTGAACTTATAGGTATTCCTGTTCTTCCCTTTGCAATCGGTGTTTATCTCCCTGTACAACTCAACGCTTGCATTATGGTCGGAGGTCTTGTTCGTTTAGCGCTTGATAAACTCAAGAAAGACAAGGCAGAAAAAGACGCTATCGTCAATGACGGTATTCTCTTCTGTTCAGGTATGATTGCAGGCGAAGGTCTTGTCGGCATACTTTTAGCATTCTTCGCTATTATGGGAATTGACAAACTCATCGACCTTTCAGGCTTTGTATCTCCCACCGTTTCTAATATAGGCGGTCTTGTTCTCTTCGGTATCATTATCTTAACCCTTCTTAAATTCACCGTTTGGAGAAAACGTAATAAAGCCAATGAAGAATAAAGACGAAAACTATTTAGAAAAAATCCCCGCCCGTCACGACGGCATCAACTGGACTACCGCCGAAGACGGCGCGGTAACACTTGAAATCGAGAATAAAGGCGTATTTAATAGAATTGCTCAAAAGCTTTTCAAAAAACCTAAAATCAGTTACATTCACCTTGAAGAAATCGGAAGTTTTGTCTGGCCGATAATCGACGGTGAAAAAGACATCTTTGCGATTGGTGTTTTGGTAAAAGAGCACTTCGGTGAAAAAGCAGAACCCCTTTATCCAAGACTTGTAAAATACTTCGAAATTCTTGATAGTTATAAATTTGTAACATTTAAGTAGTAAAAAAGGCTTGAAATCAAATGATTTCAAGCCTTCAATTTTTTTACTCGAATTCTATTGTTCCCACAGGCTTAGGAGTAATATCCATAAGCACGCGGCTTATACCCTTAACTTCACTTGTGATACGTGCTGTGATATGATGCAAAAGCGCATAAGGAATTTCTTCAATAGTAGCAGTCATAGCATCAGTTGTATTAACAGCGCGAATGATTGCACACCAACCGTCAAGACGCTTACCGTCGACAACACCTACTGCCGTCATATCGGGAACAGCTATAAAATACTGCCAAACCTTACCTGCAAGACCGTTTTTATCAAATTCCTCACGCAAGATGGCATCTGCCTCGCGAAGAGCGTGAAGTCTATCGCGTGTGATAGCACCAAGACAGCGAACACCAAGGCCTGGACCAGGGAAGGGCTGACGGTAAACCATTTCGTGCGGAAGACCTAAAGCCTCACCCACAACACGAACTTCGTCCTTGTATAAAAGTTTTACAGGTTCTACAAGCTCCATTTCCATATCTTCGGGCAGACCGCCAACATTGTGGTGCGCCTTAACACCGTCAGATTCCAAAATATCGGGATAAATTGTACCCTGAGCCAAGAAAGAAATGCCGTCAAGCTTTGCAGCTTCTTCGTCAAATACCTTTATAAACTCGCCGCCGATAATCTTGCGCTTCTTTTCAGGGTCAGAAACACCTGCAAGCAAATCAAGAAAACGGTCGGTAGCGTCAATATAAATAAGGTTAGCATCAAGACCGTTCTTGAAAACCTCAATAACCTGTTCACTCTCGCCCTTGCGCAT
>CAYQFW010000083.1:0-5963 GCA_964416955.1 uncultured Ruminococcus sp. | reverse complement strand
AACTGCTGTTCCAATTTTTCAATGGTTGCTTTATGTTCATTTATTTTATCTTCAAGTCTTGCATTGCGATAATGTGCCATATCAAGTTTTTCATAAAGTTCACAGTTAAGGCTTGCAAGTGATTTCTTTGTAACTCCTGCAAAAGCGGTCTTTCGGCGCAGAGGAGATATTATTTTAACAAACAAACTGCATATAAGAATTGCTAATATAATACCTGCCGCATCAAGCAAGAAATCGCGCAATTCACAACTTCTGCCCACTACAAAACGCTGATGAAATTCATCAGTCACGGCATAACAGCAAGAAACCGCCGTTGCCCAAAAAATTCGCGTAAAAAAGCGCAGATTAACATAACTTACAAACACCAAAAATGCAAAACAACCCAACACAGCATACATACCGATATGCGCCGTCTTTCTAACCGTAAACTGCAAAGAAGCAACCAACTCTTCCCTTTCAATTTCGGTCATTTCGCTAAAATCGGGATAAAACTTTTCAGCAATCGCCTCTATCACCTGACCGCTCGTCTGTGAAGAATCGTCAGCAGTCTGGTTTGAAAAGAAAAATATCAGTCCCATCCAAGAAATCAGTAAAATTATACTGAAAATTCTTAAAAATTTGCGCATGTAATTTCCCTCCTAATATCCAAAGAAAACCGCCACAAATAACGTGACGGTTTTCGATTTAGCTAACCTTTTTATAATAATTCATTGGGTTAACCCAACTGCCGTTAACTGCAATGCCAAAGTGCAGGTGCGCGCCTGTTGAACGGCCTGTTGAACCGACATATCCTATAATATCGCCCTTTTTAACTTCCGAACCCAAAGACACTGCAATAGTTGACATATGCGCATAATACGCCACATAAGTTTTACCGTCTTTAGTACCGTGGTTAATGGTTACATAGTTACCGTAACCGTTACCGCAACAAGTTCTGGCGGGTTTTTTACCGTAGTTGTGGGTACAATTGTTTGAATATGTGGTAACAACACCGTCTGCTATAGCAACGATTTTATCACCCCAGCAATTACCGTTTGCAATATCAATACCGTTGTGCATCCTTCCCCAACGCGAACCGTAATACGAAGAAATACGATTAACAGTCGGTGTAGGCCACAAGAAGTCCTTGCCGTCATACACAACATTTGTGTTGGTATTGCCTGAAGCGCTGAGAATTGCATTGAGTTCTTTTTGCATCTGCTTTAATTCTTTTTCAACGTCTGCATTTTCGTCCTCAACTTCGCTCTTATCTTGCTGAATAGAACTGATTACTGACTGGATTTCACTTTCTTCTTTAGCAAGCTCTGCCTTCTTTTCAGCAATCTTTTCCTTAACAGCAACCTGTTCTTCCAAAAGCTTTTCGTTTTCTTTTTGTTTCTCTTCAATTTTTTTAATTTCAGCCACAAGTTCTTCAATCATTTTTTTATCGTGCGCCGAAACCGAAGCAGTAAGTTGAGATAACTGCAAAAAATCGGAAAAATCTTCTGCTCCTAACAAAATTTGAACATTGCTTCCCGAGTTGCTCATATAAATAGCGCGCAGGCGCTTTTTAAAAGCAAGTTTATCAGCCTCAATCTGCTTTTCGTTTTTAGCAATTTCAGCCTTATTAACCTCAATTTTGCTATTTATCGAACTTATCTGACGGTTGCAAGCGTCAATTTGGCTTTGAACATTTGCCATTTTACGCTCAATTGCCTTTTTAAGTTCGGTTTGTTTATCAATCTGTCCTTGAAGTTGTTTGATTTCAGCCTCAAGTTGCTTTGATTCCTGTTCCAATTTGCTGATTTCACTTTGAAGTTCGGATTTAGTTGCCGCACACACATCTGCAGTAAAAACTGCCGTAAGGGTTAACACCATAACCAAAATCATACAAACTGCTTTAATGGTTCTTTTATGCATTATAAACTCCTATTGTTTAAATTGCCGCAAATTCGCTTCCCTCTTTGCGAAGGTACTTACTAATAACAATTACACTGCCGATTACACCCGAAGCAATACCTATTACAACAAAGAGCAACAGCAAAACCCAAGCCATATCTCCAAACGGGATAACATCACCGAAAGTTTTTATAATGGTTTCTGTAGCGATACGGTAACAGAAATACAACAAACCTTCCGCCAAAAGTGCCGATATTACACCGATTAACATACCTTCTACAATGAACGGAATTCTTACAAATGAATCGGTAGCACCGACAGCCTTCATAATGCTGATTTCAAGTTTCCTTGTATACATTGTAACACGGATTGTATTGGAAACAATCACAAGCGAAATTATCATTAGTATTGCGATAATCCACACACCTGCAACGGTTATTCCCTGTTTAATAGCCGTAAGTTTTTCCGCAAGTCCGCTGTTGGACTGAATAACATCAATACCATCAAGTTTTTCAATTTCCTTAATTGTTTGGTCAAAAAGCGCCATATCTTTCATAGCAATCTTTGCTGCACACGGAAGCGGATTTTCGCCGTCTTCTTCAAGAAAAGTAAAGTATTCCTTTTGGCTTTCAAGCATAGATTCTGTTGCAGTTTTTAAACCCTCTTCGCTTGAAACGTATGTAACCGAAGCCACATTTTCTATTTTGGCAATTTCATCACAAAGAGCCTTTGCTTCTTCTTCGTTATGAATTATATAATCCGACTTACGAATACCGTTTTCATCGGCTTTTTCTTCAGAATTACCGCTTTCTTCGGCGCCGTTACCGTAAAGCGCCCAACTGTAATCCTTCATATAAGCCATTACAACATTCTGCTTTTCAAGATTACCCATAGCCATATTAACATTTTCCGAAATCATTACCGCAACACCGATAATAACCATACAGGCAACAAGCACACCAACCGACGCAATTGTCATAAGACGGTTGGTCCAGGTGTTCTTAACGCCTTCTTTTACGAGGTATCTTACACTGCTTAATTTCATTATAAGTCACCTCCGGCATTATCTGCTACAATTTTACCGCCGTCAAGCATAATAACACGGTGATTAAAATCACGCACTAAATTATGGTCGTGTGTTACCATAAGCACGGTTGTTCCGCGTTTGTTAATTTCGGTAAGAAGCGAAACGATTTCATAAGACATATTAGGGTCTACGTTACCTGTAGGTTCGTCCGCGATTATCAAATCAGGCGAATTTACAAGCGCACGCGCGAGCCCCACACGCTGCTGTTCGCCGCCTGAAAGCTGATTAGGCATTGAGCGCGCCTTGTGACCAAGACCTACAAGAGATAAAGCCTTTGAAACTTCACGGCGAATGTTGCGGCTGTCAGCGCCTACAACGTGCATTGCAAAAGCAACATTATCGAATACATTCATATTGGGTATAAGACGGAAGTCCTGAAAAACGATACCCATTGTACGACGAAGCATAGGAACGGTTTTTCTCTTCATTTTTGTAAGGTCGTAACCGTTTACAACAATTTTACCTGTATTTGCCTTTTCTTCACGCATAATAAGCTTCATAAAAGTACTCTTACCTGCGCCCGAAGAACCTACAACAAACACAAATTCGCCGCTGTTTATTTTTATATTAACATCTTCTAAGGCATGTGTTCCTGTTTGATAGGTTTTAGAAACACCGCGAAACTCAATTATAGGCTTCGCTTCCTGTGTCACCTTAAAACCTTGTTCTATTTGTTCCATTTAAAAATTCCTTTACTAATATTTAATTGGATTGCTCTTCAGATATTTATTAACCATTAAAGCAATTTTAAATATAATGGCATGGTCGAATTCACGAAGGTCAAGTCCTGTAATTTTCTTGATTTTTTCAAGCCTGTAAACCAAAGTATTGCGGTGAACAAACAATTTTCTTGAAGTTTCCGAAACATTAAGATTATTTTCAAAGAAGCGCTGAATTGTAAACAATGTTTCTTGATCGAGATTTTCAATAGAGCCGCGTTTGAAAACTTCTTTTAAGAAGGATTCGCAAAGGGTTGTCGGCAGCTGATAAATAAGTCTTGCAATACCAAGGTTATCATAAGAAACAATGGTTTTTTCGTTATCAAACACTTTACCCACTTCCAAAGCGGTCTGTGCTTCTTTAAAAGAGCGTGCCAAATCTTTAAGATTATTAACTGTTGTACCAATACCGATAACAACATGAGCATAAAATTCGCCCGAAATTGTATCTGCAATGGTAGAAGCCATTTTTTCGATAGTTTTAGGGTCAATACCCTGTGCAGTTTCTTTAACTAACGCAATATCGGTTTCATTTACACTTATAATAAAATCTTTCGACTTGTCGGGGAAAAGATTTTGAACAATGTCATAAATTGAAATATCGCTCGAATCAAGCGAACGAATAATAATTACCGTGCGCGAAACATCACTGTTAAAATAAAGTTCACGTGCTTTAATATAAATATCTCCTGGCAAAATGTTGTCAAGAATGATGTTTTTAATAAAATTGCTGCGGTCATATTTCTCGTCATAATAAAATTTAATGTTAGAAAATGCAATCGCTAAAACATTGGCATATTTTGTCGCAAGGATATCATCACCGTCAACAAAAACCGCATATTTAGCACCTTGGTTTGACGGAATAACCTTATATGTATATCCGTTGTTGGTAAATGTTTCGATTGAAGGCATAAATTCAAGAACAGTTTCACCTATTTTGCCGAGTTCACTCGAAGCAATAACTGTAAGGTTTTCATCAACCACACCGAATGTACGGTCGATAGCATCTTTCATTTGATGAATAACACCCTGAAAAAGTCTGTTTGCCATTTTAAAAACACGTCCTTTAAAAATAGATTTATAGACATAATATACTGATTATATTCTACACAATTTTAAAACATTTTGCAAGACTTATATTGAAAAAAGTTACAAAAAAATTACAATTTCCATAATTTTCGTATCGTCTTGTGAAAATTATGTTAAAATTAAGCATATTTTGGAAAGGCAGTGAAAAAATTATGGCAAACCGAAAACGAAAGGCGGGTATTTTTTGTGCCCTGTTTGCAAATATTATTTTCGGGTTCAGTTTTATTTTTTCAAAAACCGCCCTATTGGTTTCGCATCCGCTCATAATACTTGCCGTAAGATTTACCGTTGCCTTTTTGTTTCTTAACATTTTATGGGCTTTCGGTGTTTTTGAAATAAATATCAAAAACTTTAAAACCCCGACTCTTTGGCTTATGGGATTGGCGCAACCGTTTTTATATTTCATTTTTGAATTATACGGTCTTTCACTTGTATCTTCAGCACTTTCGGGCGTTGTAATAGCGCTTGTGCCTGTTGCTGTTATGTTGCTTTCAACGGTTGTTTTAAAAGAAAAACCCACATCACTTCAATGGCTTTTTACCGCTCTATCAATAATCGGTGTTTCGGCTATCAGTATAATTTCAAACGACGGGCAAAAAAATTACACTCTTGGTATTTTTCTGCTTGTGGGCGCAGTAATATGTGCTGGCTTGTTTAACGTTTTGAGCCGAAAACAATCACAAAGCAGTTCCCCGTTTGAACGCACCTATGCAATGTTTTTAATAGGATTTATCGGTTTTAACCTTATAGCGATTATTGTGCTCAAATCACAATATCTGCCGCTCATCGCACAAAGTATCACAGACCCGAAGTTTATCATCTCAATAATTTACCTTGCAATAATCTCTTCGGTTCTCGCATTTTTGCTTTACAATTTCGCTACCGCAAACATAACTGCAGTCGAGGCCTCCTCGTTCTCTAATATCATCACCGTGGTAACCGTTTTGGCAGGGGTATTAATCTTAAAAGAGAATTTAAATTTTTGGGGATATGTGCTTTGCGCACTCATAATATTCGGTGTTTGGGGTGTTAATACTTTTACTCAAAAGAGCAAAAAATAAAAAAATTAAATTTTTTAAAATTAACTATTGACAAAAGCGACGAGTTTCGATATAATATACAAGTCGCTGAAAATATGGCTGTATAGCTCAGTTGGCTAGAGCATGCGGTTCATACCCGCAGTGTCATTG
>CAYQFW010000082.1:0-5967 GCA_964416955.1 uncultured Ruminococcus sp. | reverse complement strand
GGTTTTAAATGATAATCTTTCTAACGCTTTACCGCAAGCAGAAGGTAAATTTACCGCAGTTTTCATTACCGAAGAATTAGATGGTATAGACAGCGTTTACTCTGCTGACAACGGCACAGGATATGTATTTGTTTCGGGTGAAAACTTTATTGCAACCGATAAAAACGGTGAAGTTACAACCGAAACCGAACTCAAAGAAAAGGTTGAAACTGCCGCAAATACCGTTATCGGCTCTGCACTTTCCGAAATTGATCTCACAAAATATCAAGATATGCCAACACAAATATCCAAGGCTTATAAAACAAACAGCGGTAACTATGTGTTTGAACTCAAAGCCGCAGGCTTTGGCATTAACGGTGACAGATATTACAATCCTTCCGGTGAATATATAAATATTAAAGTGTCTGCTACCAAATACGGTGAAATTATTTCTTGCCTTACAGTTTCTCAACAAGAAACAGAAGGTATTGGCTCTGCCTGTCAGGACGAAAAATTCTACTCACAATTCAACGGTAAAACCGAAGCTGATTATTCAGAAATTGATGCCATAAGCGGTGCAACTTATACTACCAACGGTTATAAGACTGCCGTTTCAAAGGTGTTTACTGCTATTAAAATTTTGGAAGGGGTGTCTTAAATGAAAAAGGACAGTAATATGTATACTCTTTTAAAGGGTCTTATTCTTGAAAATCCGGTGTTCGTTTTAGTTCTGGGCACCTGTCCAACGCTTGCTACCACCAAAACCGTTATCGGCGCTATTGGTATGGGAATTGCAGCGACAGCGGTTCTTGTATGCTCAAATATGGTTATTTCTCTGTTGCGAAAGGTTATCCCCGACAGCGTTCGAATTCCCTGCTACATCGTAGTAATTGCAAGTTTTGTAACCATTGTTGAAATGATAATTCACGCTTTTGTCCCTTCTATTTACGAACTCTTGGGCGTATATCTTCCGCTTATCACGGTTAACTGCATAATATTAGGCCGTGCCGAAATGTTTGCAGCCAAAAACAATGTTGGAAAATCTGCTCTTGATGGCTTGGGCATGGGGCTCGGTTTCACTTTAGCACTTGTTTCAATGGCTACTATACGTGAAATTTTAGGTTCAGCTTCATTTGCGGGAATCAGCATTTCTTTCCTTGAAAATTATAAAATCAAATACTTTATAGAGGCTCCCGGCGGCTTCTTGATATACGGTATTTTGATTGCCATTGTTTACAAACTCACCCACGGCAAAGCACCGTATAAGAAAGATTTTTCTTGTGCAAACTGCCCATCTGCCGCTTTCTGCAACCGCAGTAATTGTCAACCAAAGGAGGAAATATAAATGGATGCATTTAAAAGTTTAGTTATTATTCTTCTTTCCTCTGTTTTTGTAGACAACTATGTTCTGACCCGTTTCTTAGGTATATGTCCTTTCTTGGGCGTTTCCAAAAAACTCGATTCGGCAGTTGGTATGGGTGTTGCCGTTACTTTTGTAATGGTTGTTGCCACTGCAGTTACTTGGCCTATACAAACCTATATTTTAGGCGAAACACTTGGTTATTTGCAAACTATCGTATTTATTCTTGTAATAGCCGCTTTGGTTCAGTTTATTGAAATGGCTCTTAAGAAATTCATTCCTTCCTTGCACAAAGCTTTGGGAGTTTATCTTCCCCTTATAACAACAAACTGTGCTGTTTTGGGTGTTGCTATTAACAATATCAACGAACATCAATACAACTTCATTCAATCTATTATAAATTCCTTGGGTGTGGGACTTGGATTTATGCTTGCTATGGTGCTCTTTTCAGGTATGCGCTCTAAAATTCAGGAAAGTGAAATTCCTGAAAGTTTCAAAGGTCTTCCCGCAACTCTTATCGCCGCTTCGTTTATTTCTTTGGCATTCTTCGGTTTTGGCGGAATTATAGAAAATCTTTTTAAATAAATAGGTGAAAAAATATGACAAGTATTTTAATTGCTTTTGCAGTTGTAACCGCCGTAGGCTTGATTGCAGGCGTGCTGTTGGCTTTGGCTTCACATTTTTTAAGTGTCCCCGAAAACGAAACCGTAAAACTTGTAAGAGAATGTCTTCCGGGTATTAACTGCGGCGCTTGCGGATATAACGGCTGTGACGAATATGCTAAAGCCGTTGCGGAGGACGGCGCTAAAACAAATCTTTGCGTTCCCGGTGCAGATTCTGTTGCCGCAGAAGTAGCAAATGTTTTGGGTGTTGAAGCACAAGACGTTATAGAAATGGTCGCTTTTGTTGGTTGTAACGGCCATTCAGGTGCTACCGAAAAAACCAACGACTATAACGGTGTTAACACATGCTCTGCCGCTTGTTTGATTTACGGCGGACCTAACAGTTGTAAATACGGCTGTCTCGGTTGCGGCGACTGTGCTGTTTCCTGCCCCGTTAATGCAATATGTATGGATGACGGTATTGCCCACGTAAATCCGAATATTTGTATCGGTTGCGGTATGTGTGTTAAAAAGTGTCCTAAAAACATCATTAAACTCGTTCCGCAATCCGCTAAGATTGCGGTTATGTGCAATAATAATGAAAAAGGCGGCGCAGCACGTAAAAAGTGTCAAAACGCCTGTATTGGCTGTAAAAAATGCGAACTCAACTGCCCAAGCGGTGCTATAAAAGTTGAAAACAATCTTGCTGTTGTGGATTATTCCAAGTGTACAAACTGCGGTATTTGTGCCGAGGTTTGCCCTACAAAGTGTATTCACACATTAAACTAATATGCAAAACAAAAAATTAAAAAATGACCTTGTTCTGATTGGTGTTATTTCTGCTTTTGCCCTTGTATTCTTTGCAATTTTCAAATTAAATCAAAAAGAAGGCAGTAAGGTTAAAGTTATAGTTGACAACCAAGAAAAATATTGTTATAATTTTAACAATGATACTGAAGTTGTAATACAATCAGGCGAAGATATCAATATTTTGGTAATTGAAAACGGTGAAGCTTACATTAAGAGCGCAAACTGTCCCGATAAGATTTGCGTCTCCCACCGCCGTATTTCCAAAACAGGTGAAACTATAGTCTGCTTACCGCATAAATTGGTTGTTGAAATTACAGATGAATAATAAAATGAATAAAACCAAAAAGCTTACATTATTAAGTCTTTTTGCCGCACTTTCTATAGTGCTTTCTTTTGTGGAAACACTTCTCCCCCCTATCTATGCGGCAATACCCGGAATTAAAATAGGTCTTGCAAATATTGTAACCCTTCTTTTGCTTTACAAATTTTCTCTCAAAGACACTATAGCAGTAACTATAGTCCGTGTACTTACAGTAGCTTTACTTTTCGGTAATTTTATGACCTTGTCCTACAGCCTTGCGGGTGCATTTTTAAGTATCACTGTTATGGCTTTACTAAAAAAAACTAACCTTTTTTCCACCATTGGCATTAGTATTTCAGGCGCAGTAGCTCATAATTTAGGACAAATTTTAATTGCTATTGCTGTAACTTCAACATTAGAAATCGGTTATTATATGATTTTCTTATGTGTAAGCGGGGTATTAGCGGGCACACTTATAGGAATTCTGGGTGCGCTCGTTCTAAAATACACAAAAATTTAAAAGGATGAAAATTATGAAAAAAATTTTTAGCATCATTTTATCTATCGCAATGATTTTATCGGTAGTATCCCTTACCGGTTGCGGAACCACTCTTAAATTAGGTATTGGCATTGTTTCCTATGTTGACAGCATAACCTCTGCCGATGCAGACACAAACGGTTCAGGCACAAATGATACCACAGTTGCAGCTGTTTTAATTGACGAAAATGGCAAAATAGTAAAATGTGCAATCGATGCGGTTTCCAATACTATGTCCTTCACCTCAAAAGGTGAATATGTAACCGCCGAAGAAAGCAAAACCAAATACGAACTCGGCGCCGATTATGGTATGATAGCCTATGGCGGCGCAGAAAAAGAATGGTTCGAGCAGGTTGATGCTTTTGTTGCTTTAGTTGAAGGTAAAACACTTAAAGAAGTACAGGCTCTTGTAGCAACCGACGGCAAAGGCACAGACGAAGTTATCACTGCAGGTTGCACAATATACATCACTGATTTTATCACCGCACTTGAAAAAGCCGTTACAACTGCTAAAGAATGTGGCGCTTCTTCTAAAGACGATTTAAATATCGGTATTGTTTCCACACAAACAGGTTGCCAAAATGCTACCGAAGAAGCTGCAGGCATCAACGAAATCGACATAACAATTTCTGCAGTTGCCTTGAAGAACGGCAAAGCAACTGCTATAATTACAGATGCTTTAGCCGCAACTATCAATTTCGATATCAAAGGTATATCAACCTCAACCGTTAAGTACGATGTTACTACAAAATTAGAAATCGGCGACAAATACAATATGGCTCAATACGGTCAAGATTTAAACGGTGACGGTGTGGTTAAAGAATGGTATGACCAAGCAGCTGCTTTCAACAGCGCAGTTCTCGGTAAAGATGCTGACGGCATTTCAGCTCTCGCTACAAGCGACGGTTACGGCACCGAAGACCTACAGACTGCAGGTTGCACCATCAATATTGCAGATATGGTTAAAGCCGCCGTTAAGGCTTCAAAATAAAATGTTAAAAGGGGCTTTTGCCCCTTTTATTTTTAGAATTATGAAAAAATTTTTTACTTTATTTATTATACTTGCAATTATTATTTCAAGTTTCACACTTTCCTCTTGCAGTAAATCCCCAAAAAAATATACCGATTATTCGTTTGATTTTTTTGACACAGTAACCACTATTGTCGGGTTTGAACAAACACAGGAAGACTTTGACAACAACTGTGAGAAAATAAAAAATTGGTTGCTGGAATATCACCGCCTTTACGATATTTACACCCTTTATGACGGCATAAACAATCTTTGCAAAATCAATACGTCACAAGGCCAAGAAATCTCCGTTGATGAAAAAATTATTGATTTGCTTTCATATTCAAAAAAATTATATGAAAAAACCAACGGTAAATTGAATATCGCTATGGGTAGTGTGCTTTCAATATGGCATGACTGCCGTGAATATGGGCTGAAAAATCCTGATAAAGCCTATCTCCCGAGCGAAGAATTGCTTAAAACTGCTTCCAATCACACTGATATAAATAAACTTGTAATAAACATCAACGATAATACCGTTTGTTTTGCAGACGATAAAATGAAACTTGATGTCGGCGGAATTGCCAAAGGATTTGCCACACAAAAAATTGCCGAAAAAATGGAAGAACACGGCATTATCGGCTATATTCTTAATATCGGCGGAAATGTTAAAATTGTAGGCGAACGTCCTGACGGACAGAAATGGAATGTGGGTATTGAAAACCCAGATACCATTGATACAGAGAATCCTTATATTGAGCAATTGCAACTTGATAATAATATGTCACTTGTAACGAGTGGTTCATACCAAAGATTTTACACAGTAAACGGTAATAATTATCATCACATAATTAACCCCGACACCCTCTACCCTGCTCAAAATTTCAAATCCGTTTCCGTTTTGTGCGAAAATTCAGGACTGGCAGACGCACTTTCAACCGCTCTTTTCTGTATGTCTTATGAAGACGGTAAAGAACTAATAGCGCAAACCGAAGGTGTTTATGTTATGTGGGTAACAGAAAACGGAGAAAAACTTTATTCCAAAGGTTTTGAAAACTTTTTTAAAAACTAAGAGGAACTATGCCATGGCATAGTTCCTCTTTTTACTCTTTAACTTCAGGCAAACCTTTTACAGAAATCAAAAGTGAAAGCAACCCCGAAAGAAACGAAGCCGAAATCACAAATTTCCAATCTACCGCCGATATCACCGCCGATGTTCCGATTGTTGCAACTGCCGTTTCAGCCACAGTTTTAACTGCTCTCACACCCGCCGCTTTAAGCCATTTTAAAATTTTTTCCTTCATTATTTCACTCCCAAAATCTTCTTCCAAGTTTCAAAACCAACTATACCGTCAGCCTGAAGGCCTA
>CAYQFW010000081.1:0-5994 GCA_964416955.1 uncultured Ruminococcus sp. | reverse complement strand
GAAAAGTCACCGAACTGTATTTCAACGAATACGATGACACCGCCGAAATCTACACATACAACACCAAACTCAAAAAGCGCCTGAGCGCCTATGCAGCTACCTATCCCGATCTATGCCGGTTAATCGAGGATGATGAAAACGGCGGCCTGCGGTTTGAGATTGATAAGCATAGAGTCAGTATCCGCTTGACTGCGCCATATAGCAAGGAACGGAAGAAGGCAGCAAATAAACTTGCCAAGAATTCCCGCATGTTTGAGAGTGTATAAAAAACCTGCCAATCAGATGAATCCGGATTGGCAGGCTCTCATCATTGTGTAATTTACTTTTCGCGTTTGTTTGCAAGCAATAAAACGACCAACGCTGCAAGGCTGAAAATCATCAAACCGGAATACAGGAAAATGTTACTTGTATCGCCGGTCTTAGGCGGTTCCGGGTCAGAAGGTTCAACGGGCAGCTCCTCGATTTTGAACTCCCAGTCGATGTAGCCGATCTGATTCTGGAACTCATTGCCCATGGTAATAGGAACATCCAGTGTGACATCCAGAGTGATCTCACCGCCGGAGTAGATTGTTCCCAAATAGACCCAATCGGTCAGCTGAGCAGTTTCATTTGCCGGAGCCGCAAACATGATGGAGTCGCCAGCTTGTTTAACAGTAAGCTTCAGCTGGGACAGGAATTCTTCCGTATTCTCCTGGGCACCCAGAGAGCGAATATAAAGCTTAATCTTCACTTGATTGGAAGCTTTATTGGTGATCTGCACCTGCTGGGTGATGCTGTCACCGGGCATGACATTTTTCAGATCAGAGAACAAGTCCGTGGGAGAATGATCACTGCCGGGGGCAAAGATGAATTTCTCTGCACCTCCCACATAGGTAACAGAACCGGCAGCAAGAACAGAGATAGAGAGGCTACAAATCACGGCGATCACAACAAGGATGGTAACTATTTTATTAATCATTGTCTTCATAGTTGATCTCCTTATTTACTGATGGTTCCATCATTTGCGACTGTAACACCCCACTGAGAGGTTACTACACTGGCAGGCTTAGCCTGAAGGGCAGACGCCACGATCTCAATGGAAAGGTAGTAGCCCTCTTGCGGTGCATCTTTCAGCACTTTTGCATCACTGATGAGAATGCCGGTCAGATTGCTCCCATCCGTCGGCGGTATAGATCTGGTATAATACCAATACCCATCAGAACCCTTAACCCAGCCGGTTCCGGTTGCATAGGTGATGGAATAATCCGTACCCTCTACCGGCTTTGTCGCCCAAACCTTGGTGCCATCCTTACTCATCCAGTTTACCACCACGGCGACACGGATGTAGGCATCCGTGTCGCCTGTATTCTGGATTTGCACGTCCTTTTTAGTTGTGCCAGTGTTAACAATTGATCCAGAAACGGGGGTACCGTTCGCTTCAACAACCGCGCAGGAAACCTTGGAGGGATTGAATTTGTTCTCCACAGGCTCTGTCTTAGTGAAGATGTACGCAAGGGTCGTACCGACAGCGACTAAGAGAAGGAGCGCTACGGACGTGATAAGCATCGACTTTTTATTCAAAACTTTTTTCATGTCATGCTCCTTTCTTAATCCTTAAAGAGGTTATTGCACCAGCTGTCGCCGTCGAGCCACTGTTCGTTGCCGCGCGTGTTGGTGAAGGTGATAGTACCATCAAGGCCGAGCGTGATACTTGCCTCATTTCCCGCTCCGGTAACGGTGGCATTGCTGCCAGTGTATTCCCAGCCCGTGCAATGATAACGCCAGGACCAATCGGTCTTTTCGACGACTTTGTACTGCTTTCCAACCGTCAAGCCATCAACGACCACCTTCCAGTCGGTGGCGCTGTTCACAGTAACGGTGGTAACCAGCGTACTGCCATCATAAATGTCGAAGATGAAGCTCTGGTTGGGATCGATATCCTTGTGATCCTCCGCGCCGTCCTTAACGATGGTCAAGCTGGTAAGATTGTACTCGAACTTGGCGTAGTAGGTAGCTGCTACATTGAGGCCATTCACCTTTTCAGGAACAAATTTGAGTTCTGTGCTGAGCTGATTACCGGCTTTATCATACCAACCAGCGAATCTGTAACCGGGCAGTGCCTCTGCAGTAGAGCCTTCAGCGGTGCCGCTGGAGATGAGCACGGTTTCCTGGCTGGGGTTGACCGTACCGCCAAAACCATTTGCAACTTCATACTTGATCGTAACCTCACGCTCAACATAATAGAAGGTGATCAGGTTCTTGGATGCATCGGTCTGAATGGTGGTAGAAAGGGTCTCAGCAGAAACACGCTCATAAACATCGCCGTCTTCCCAATACAAAGGTGCCGTATGAGAAACCGTGTCGCCGTAATACTGATCCTGGACGGTTTCCGTATACAGTACGGTATCCGTTCCTTGCAGCACATACTGCACGGTGTAAGGATACCGGTTTCTAGTGTAGTACAGATTGATCTCCAAACCGTCTGCAGTCAAAGGGCTATTGGTAGCGGTAGGCTCATTATCGCCAACCTTGTACGTGGTATTGCTATAAGTAAAGCCAGTGATTGTCATTGGACTCTCATTGATTGTGTCGCCGATGGTACCAACGTTTTCATAGCTTTTATGTGCAAACCAAGAACCGTCAGTCTGCTGTGTCCAGTGGGTAACCTTATAGTATGCCTGCGTCGTATTGACACTGTATACGAAGATAATCTGGTTCACTGCATCGTCAGAGCCGTCAATGATCAGGGTCTTCTGGTAAGCATCGGGCATATAGCCGGTAACTTTCTCGAAGTTTTCGGTAACAATCGCGTTCACATTATCGTTTACCTGCTTCGTATCCGCGACCATGTAGTAAGTCTTCTCTACACCGTTTTCTGTCAGCTTGATCTCAGTAAGGGAGTTATCCGCATTCTGCTGATCGGTGACATAGTAAACGGTGTAGGGCACCGCGTCCTTCTTCGCATAGTAGAAGATATACTCATAAGAACTATCTTCTGCCTTGAAGTCGATGGAGTGGCTGGTGATCAGAGGGAAGTAACCCGTCTGGTAACCTGCATTCAACTGGCCGGCGGTCTTTGCGTTGAAGGTGTGGGTCTCGCCGGCGTAATGCTTACCTTCGCTAGGTGCTGCGATCTCGGTGGTGGTTCCTTCGATCATGTACTTGATGGTGTAAGGAACCTGAACGTTGGAGCTCCAAATAGCGTAGATCTCTACGTCCTTCGTTACCACGAAGCTGTTAATATCGATCGTAACCTCTTTGCCGAGTTCTTCATCGTAATACGCCCAAGTAACGAAAGTATAGTTGCCATTTGTGGGTTCTTCCGGGATATAATGCTTGTTGAGCAGTTCTCCGTGAGGAATTGCACCCAGTCCTTCAACATCACCAATGGCTGTTTCCGTGTGGTTGCAAAGCAGATCCTGAAGGCCGTTTGCGTCCTTATACCTGTATACGGTTACATTGTGCTTAACGGGAACCCACTTAGCGTAAAGGATCATATTTTCGGAGGGCATTGTGATTGCAGAAAGAACAACCTCCTCGCCAGTACACTCAGGGTTAAGGTACCAGCCATCAAATTCTACGGAACCGGCTTCATATTTAGAGGGAGCGGTAGGCGTGAAATCATAGGAGCCAAGATTAGCTTCGTAATGAACACTTTCTGTCTTTACAATTCCTTCGCCATTATTAAACTCAAGTGTATAACTGGCACGGTCATAGTAGAATTTTGCACCGTCAAAGCTTGCGCCTGTCTTGGTAGATTTGTCGGCATTGAATACATAACCTTCAATCTCTACAAATTCCTCTTCGGATACGGTAAGATTGTTTCCATACTTTACCGCCGATGTATACAAGACGATAGTATACTCACCATTCAGATCCTGTCCGTAGTAAATTGCAGTTTGCGTAGTGGAACTATTGGTGGTTCTTGCATAGTACGTACGGTTTTCTTGAGGCATAACATCCAAGAAAGAAGTCCAGGGAGAATCGCCACTTGTCTGTTGGCTCCATAGGAAAGTATAAGCGTTACACATATCCTCAAATTTCTGACGAATATCAGCGCCCCACTTGTCTGTAATTGAACCCAGTATCGATCCATTACTGCCGGAATTTTTGAATGTGATTGTAAACGTTGTACGATCATAGTACACATTCATAACGGTAGAGCCATCTGCCGCAACGGTGACTGTATCGGACTTAACCAGCGTCCACAGGGTAGAATCCTGATTGGTCGTCTTCAGGTAGCAATCATCATTGTGGGTATGTGCGATGCAACTGTAGCATGTATCACTATGGGTATGTGCTTCGGTTGAGCAGGTGAGGGTATAACAGCCTTGCTTGATGCTGTGAACGTGAGTGCCTTCATTCAATCCGCAAGAATAGCAGACATCGGTGTGACCATGCGTACAGAAAATAGTGATTGCTTGGTCATCTGCTTTGTTACCAGTAATTGAACCATATGCACAATACCATACCCCATTCAAATAGAGATAATAATGGGTAGCAGTGCCATACCATTCACTAGTGGTATAGGTGTATACGCCATTACCTGAATTGGCATTTAAATTGCTAGGTTGTGTCGTTTCCTTTAATGTACGCAAATCCGTAGTTGAATAACAACTCAACGCGTGCGTATGCGTACAATTTAACGTACATCCCGACTCAGTATGGTTATGGGATTCGGTCGTACATGTCAACTTATAACATCCTGCATCCACGGTATGGGCATGAGGAGTTTTGCCGCAATTGTAGGTACAGCCGGAGCCATGAGTATGCTCAGTCAATGTACAAACCAGCTGATCGGTTCCAAAGGTCAATTCTGTACCGGGCTTTACATACACTTCCTGAGATTCCAGATAGGAATACTTTTCATCATTGGCGTTTTCACCCCAGTAGACGATGGTAACCTTAGCATTGTCAACAGCTTTCCAAATGGCCTTGTAGGCAGTGTTGCCGATAGGCATGTAATCATACATGGTATTGGCAATGCCGTCATTCAGAAGCTCGTTGCTCACAGCTGGAGTTCCTTCGGTCTGATCCCAACCGACAAAGGTGTAACCTGCCTTCGTCGGATTTGGAATATCCAGCTTCACGCCGTGACGGGCGTAGATGGGCTGCACACCGTAACCGCCATCCAGGTCAAACTTCATCAGGTAGTAGATACGGTCGTAGTACAGGTTGAATTCCGTACTTCCGTCCGCCGCGATTGCCGCATGATTAGAAGAGAACTTGGACTGATAATAACCATCCACAGTAAAAGTGATAGACTCAATCACCGTACCGGTCAATTCCTGACGGATATAAGAATTCATCAAAACATACTCATCATTTTCCGCATTCTGAATGTAGATATTGACCTTATAATCCACCGCGTCAGGATAGTAGCGGACATTTAGGACGAAATCGCCGGTGAAAGGCGTTCCGTCGAAGGTATAGGAATCCTGTCTTACCCATTTTGCATTGTCGGTATCATACACCATAGGTGCATAACCAACGATCTTGGGGAAAGAAATGGTATTGGTCAAAATGGTAGTTGGAGAAACGACGGAGGTATAAGGATCCGCAACAACATTTTCACCGTTCTCATCCAAATAGTTGATGATAACGTTATAAGTAGTTGTCGTTTCTGCTGCGGTGGCAACACCGGAATTGGAAGAAGATGCACTCCTCGTCATACGGCTATAGACCGCAGGAATAGCTTCCTCCGCTACCTCATACTTCACATTGATCGTGAAGGTATCGGTAAGAGTAGTAACACCATTGGAAACAGTCAGCCGAACCGACACTGCGGAGGTAGTGGCATCTACATAATGAATGTAATAAGATCTGAGCCACACACCATCTCCATACATATCGAAACATGGAGCAAAAGTAGCATCTGTACCAAGGACTTCCCAAATATCATTGGTGGTATCATAGAGAACTTCCCAAGAATAGGTCAAAGTGCCGGACAGATTGGTATTCGCAGACAGAACGGAGTTAAAATCATATTTGTCCGCATCATTGACATCCACACTG
>CAYQFW010000080.1:0-6029 GCA_964416955.1 uncultured Ruminococcus sp. | reverse complement strand
AATTAGGAAAAGCAATACAACAAGACGAGCGTTTTATTCGCTATGCAAAGGCAAAACTTGCCAATGACAATGATGCTGAATTGCAAAATGCAATCGGTAAGTTTAATATTAAGAGAATGGAACTTGAAAAAGCTGCAGGCGAAGAAGAAAAGAACGAAGAAGCAATCAAGACATTGAACGAAGAACTTCGCACAATCTACGGCGAAATTATGTCAAGCGGTTCAATGGTTGAATACAACACCGCTAAAGCAATGCTTGACCAGATGATGAATGAAGTGAACATTGTTCTTTCAAAGTCACTTGACGGTGAAGACCCCGAAACTTTAACAGTTGAAAGCGGCTGCACAGGCAGTTGTTCAACCTGCGGCGGTTGTCACTAATATTTAAATTATTTAAGAAAAAGGAAGTTGAAAATGGCAGAACTGTCACCGATGATGCAACAGTACAAACAAATAAAGGCTGAAAATGAAGACAGCATAGTCTTCTTCCGTGTCGGCGATTTTTACGAAATGTTTTTCGAAGATGCTAAAAAGGCTTCCGAAGAATTAGAGTTGGTGCTCACAGGAAAGGAATGCGGTCTTCCTGAACGTGCGCCAATGTGCGGTGTACCGTTCCACAGTTGCGATTCGTATATTGCCCGTCTTATTGATAAAGGGCATAAGGTTTCTATCTGTGAACAAACTGAAGACCCTGCTACCGCCAAGGGACTGGTAAAGCGCGAAATTGTCCGCACAATAACACCCGGCACTGTTTTTGAAGATAATATGCTTGATGAAGGCAAAAACAACTACCTTGCAAGTGTGGTTTTAACCGATAAGGATATAGGTGTTTGCTTTGCAGATGCTTCAACAGGTGAATGTCACGCGACGATACTTTCAAATGACGACTTTCAGAACAAAATTATTGACGAAATTTCGCGTTTTTCTCCGCGTGAGATTTTATTACAAACAGATTTTGCCCTTAAAGCGCCGATTGTTTCAGAGTTTTTAAAACTCAATTTTTCGGGTGTTATCACTTTGCGGGAAGACCGTGCTTTTGATTGCGAACAAACCGAAAGTCTTGTTATGAAGCATTTTTCTGTTGTAAGTGTTGAGAATTTAGGAATTGAAACAGGTTCTTCAATTTCTGCCGCCTTCGGTGCTGTGCTTGATTATCTTTATGAAACGGGAGTTAATGGGCATATTGCAATAAACTCAATAAATATCTACACAGACAGCCAATATATGCGCCTTGATATCACTGCGGCACGCAATCTGGAACTTTGTGAAACAATGCGCTCAAAGTCTAAAAAAGGTTCGCTTCTGTGGGTGCTTGATAAAACAAAAACACCGATGGGCAAGCGGCTTATTCGAAACTGGGTTTTGCAACCGCTTATCAATATTACAACCATAAATTCCCGTCTTAATGCGGTTGAAGAACTTGTGAGCAATGTGATTTTGCGTGGCGAAATTATTGAAAGTCTTTACGGTATCCGTGATATCGAGCGCATTATGACCAAAATTGTTTATGGCACTGCGAATGCCAAAGATTTGCTTAATTTGGCACAAACTTCACAAAAACTTCCAAGGGTTAAATCACTTTTAACTAATGTTAATTCTAAAAAATTAAAAACAATTTTTGAAGATATTGATACGCTTGAAGATATTTATTCTCTTATTGAAGAATCGGTTAATTCCGAAGCGCCGACAACCTTGCGCGAAGGTAACCTTATTAAAGACGGTTACAGCAATATTGTTGATACCTTGCGCAACGATATGAAGAGTGGAACTTCGGTTTTAGCAGAAATTGAAGCAAGAGAAAAAGAGCGTACAGGAATTAAAAATCTGCGAGTGCGTTATAATAAAGTTTTTGGTTATTATATAGAGGTTACAAATTCTTTTTTAGACCTTGTTCCCGAAGATTATATAAGAAAACAAACATTAACAAATGCCGAGCGTTTTATTACCGAAGAATTAAAGGAAATTGAAAAGCGGGTTCTGACCGCTAAAGACCGTATTGTTCAGGTTGAATATGAAATATTTGACGGTATTCGGAAAAAGGTAGCGGCAGAGGTGCGAAGAGTTCAGAAAACTGCTTGTGCAATTGCAGAACTTGATGTTTTGACTTCGCTTGGTTTCGTTTCTGCAGAAAATCACTACTGCCGTCCGCTTGTAAATAACAACGGTAAAATTTCAATAAAAGCAGGCAGACACCCTGTTGTTGAACAGGTGATAAACATTCCTTTTGTTGCTAACGACACTTTCCTTGATATGCAGGATAACCGTTGTGCTATTATTACGGGTCCTAATATGGCAGGTAAGTCGACTTATATGCGACAGACTGCGCTCATAACCCTTATGGCGCAAATCGGTTGCTTTGTTCCTGCACAAATTGCGGAAATCGGCATTGTTGATGCCATTTTCACCCGTGTGGGCGCCTCTGATGACTTGGCATCAGGTCAATCGACATTTATGGTTGAAATGAGCGAAGTTGCCTCAATACTTAAAAATGCGACCAAAAATAGTTTGCTAATTCTTGACGAAATCGGCAGAGGTACTTCAACTTTTGACGGTATGTCAATTGCACGTGCTGTGCTTGAATATGCTGCCGACAAGCGCAAACTTGGCGCAAAAGCCTTGTTTGCAACTCATTATCACGAATTGACTGCCATGGAAGAGCAATTAAGCGGCGTTAAAAATTATAATATCGCGGTCAAAAAACGCGGCGACGATATTACATTCTTGCGCCGAATTGTTTCAGGCGGTGCTGACCGCAGTTACGGTATTGAAGTTGCAAAGTTGAGCGGTATTCCAAACTCGGTTATTGAACGTGCTAAAGAAATCCTCAAAGAAACCGAAGAACAAGGTGTTGTTACATACAAAACAGTAACCGAACCCGACTCACAAATGTCTTTAGGTATGCAGAGCGGGCAAGATATTATTAAAGAATTAAATGCAATTGATGTTAACACATTAACACCGATTGAAGCGATGCAAATACTTTTTGATATTTGTAACCGAAGCAAAAATTTGTAATAGAAAAGAGGTGCAAAGATGCCTAAAATCAATCTTCTTGAAAAACACATTTCCGAACTTATTGCTGCAGGTGAGGTTGTTGAAAGACCTGCTTCTGTATTAAAAGAACTTGTTGAAAATTCCATTGACGCGGGTGCGACAATAATCACCGTTGAAATTAAAAACGGCGGTATTTCTTATATGCGCATAACCGATAACGGTTGCGGAATTTCGGCAGATGATGTGCCGTTGGCATTTTTGCGCCACGCCACAAGTAAAATCAAAAGCGGGGAAGACCTTAATTCTATATCCACTTTAGGTTTCCGTGGTGAAGCTTTGGCGGCAATTTCTTCGGTGGCGAGGGTTGAAATGTTAACTAAACCCGCTGAAGCGGAAAACGGTACACATTATTGTATCGATGGCGGTGTTGAAACCAAAAATTCGCCTTCAGGCTGCCCTGACGGTACCACAATTATTATTAAAGACTTGTTTTATAATACACCCGCGCGTATGAAATTTCTTAAAAAAGATGTCTCAGAAGCTAATGCTTGCGCGAATGTTCTGGATAGAATTTCGCTTTCTCACCCTGAAATTTCTTTTAAATTTATCCGTGATGGCAAACAAACCTTGTCGACAACAGGAGATAATAATCTTAAAAATACGGTTTACAGCGTTTTGGGAAGGGATTTTTCAAACAGCCTTATTGATGTTTCGGGTGAAGTTGCGGGCATAAAAGTTTGGGGGCTTATTTGCAAACCTGTTTTTTGCAAGGCAACCAGAAACAATCAATACACTTTCTTAAACGGTAGACTTGTGCGTTCGGGAACTGTTGTTGCCGCTGTTGAACAGGCATACAAAAACAGTGCAATGATTGGTAAATTTCCAGCCTTTGTGCTTTACTTGTCGGTTCCTTTCAGCACAGTTGATGTTAATGTTCACCCTGCAAAAACCGAAGTTCGTTTTTCTGATGAAAAGCGTATTTTTGACAGCGTTTATTCATCGGTGAAAAATGCTTTGGCTTCGGGTGATACCCGCCCTGAAATTAAACCTCAAACACCAATGTTTAACAAGTTTGAGCGAATGACAACCGAAGAATTTAAGCAAACGGTTATTAAAACAGAAAATAAACCCCATATTTCACCTGAAAATATTGTGTTTGCGGAACTGCCCAAAGAACCGCAGTATGTAGTGAATTTAAAATCTCCTGCACCTGAATTTTTAAAGTCGAGAGAAGAAAGCGGTGTTACAACTTTTTCTAAACCTGTAATTGCACCTCGGCAAAATTCTATATATGAACCTACAGTCAGCGTTGATATCGCAAAAGAGGAAGCCGAAGAAATTTTAGATGTATTTCTTATTGGCGAAGCCTTTTCTACATATATAGTAGCTCAAATGGGTGAAAGTGTTTTTTTGATTGACAAGCATGCCGCTCATGAGAGAATTTTATTCAACCAACTCAAAAATAATTGCGCAATTGAGGTTCAGGCTTTACTGACATCTGTTACTGTGGTTCTTCCTAAACAGGAATATAATGTCATTGTTGATAATCTGGATACATTAAATAACAACGGTTTTGAAATTGACGATTTTGGAAATTCGTCGGTTGTTGTTCGCGCGGTACCAACCACCCTTATTGGTGAAGATATTGAATCGCTTGTTTCCGAAATTGCCGAAAGTTTGAAAAAAAGTGGTAAAGTTCAGGTTGAAATTTGCGAAAATCTATATCACACGGTTGCATGCAAGGCTGCTATAAAATCAGGAACTAAAATCAGTACTACCGAAATGCTTGAACTTTCAAAAAAGGTTTTACATTCAAAGGAAATTATGTACTGTCCGCACGGCCGTCCTGTTGCTTTTGAAATTAAACGAAAAGAACTCGAAAAAATGTTTGGTAGAATACAATGATAAAAGTGTTATTTATTGTAGGTCCAACTGCATCAGGCAAAACTTCTTTAAGTATAGAACTTGCTAAAAAATTCCAAGGTGAGATTATTTCTGCTGATTCAATGCAGATTTATAAAGGTATACATATTGCGTCTGCCGCGCCTGATGAAGAAGAGATGTCGGGCATACCGCACCACTTAATTGAATTTTTGGAAACGAGTGACGAATTTTCGGTCGCTGAGTATGTAAAATTAGCACGCGAATGTATAAAAGATATTGCTATGCGTGGCAGGTTGCCGATTATTGTCGGCGGAACAGGGCTTTATGTATCTTCATTACTTGATAATGTTGAATTTACGGAGCATTCTGCCGATAGTGAACTTCGAGCAGAACTTGAAGAAATGTTTGATGCTTTAGGCGGCGAAGAAATGCTTCGTCGTTTAGGGGAATTCGACCGAGATTCCGCCAAACGACTTCACCCTAATAATCGTCGCAGAATTATACGCGCTTTTGAAGTTTACCGTCAAACTGGTAAAACTATTACCGACCACAATTTGCTTTCAAAACAGGGTGAAAGTGAAATTGAACCGCTTGTTTTGGGCATTAACTTTCAAAACCGTGAACTTTTGTATGAAAGAATCAACAAACGCGTTGATATTATGCTTCAAAACGGTCTTTTGGAAGAAGCAAAAGCAAACTATAAAGCGTCTGCTAAAAACGGCGCTTTTCAAGCGATTGGGCATAAGGAACTATATGGTTATATCGAGAAAAATTGCACTCTCGAAGAAGCTACAGAACACCTTAAACAACAAACAAGGCGTTATGCAAAACGTCAGATGACATGGTTCAGGCGTGATGACAGGATAAACTGGTTTTATCCCGATGCGACGTCCGATTATTTAGAAAGTGTATTTGAGTTAACACAAAACTTTGTAAAGGAGAAATGAGTCTATGAAAAAGATATCACCAATCAAGGCTATTGTAGTCATTTTGGCGCTTACTTTTTTAATACATCAACTTGTTTCTTCGCTTTATAAACCGATAACAACCGAAACGGCGCAGTATTTTATTTCTAACAACGGTTTTGATATCACAGGCATTGTTATCAGGACCGAAAAACTTGTTAAATCTAAACAAGACGGTGTTTTGCAT
>CAYQFW010000079.1:0-6108 GCA_964416955.1 uncultured Ruminococcus sp. | reverse complement strand
TGTCAAAATTAGTCTTTTATTTAAAGTTAAAATATGTTATACTTATCTTTGAGATGATAAAATTAAAAAAACAGCGATAATTAAAGGAGCTTCAAAAGGCATTGGCGCCGCTACTGCGATACTTTTCGCACAAAAAGGCTACAACGTTGTTATAAACTACAACAACTCCTACGAATCGGCAACCTTGCTTGCGCGTTCGCTCTCACAAAACGGCTTTTCGGTAACAACCCAAAAGGCGAATGTTGCAAACCGCCTTGAAGCCGAGCTTCTCATAAAAGAAACTCTTTACAAGTTCGGTAGAATTGACGTGCTTGTAAACAATGCAGGCGTGGCTTTTGAGGGGCTAATCACCCAAACCGACGAGATTGACTATGACAGAATCATGGACATTAACCTTAAAGGCACCTTTAACTGCTGTAAAGCCGCCGCTCAGGTTATGGTTAATCAGCAATCGGGTAAAATTATAAATATTTCTTCAATGTGGGGCGAAACGGGTGCTTCCTGCGAAGTGGCTTATTCCGCTTCAAAAGCGGGTATTATTGGTCTTACAAAGGCACTCGCCAAAGAATTAGCCCCCAGCGGTATTACCGTAAACGCCGTAACCCCAGGTATAATAGAAACTTCTATGAACTCAAATTTAACAGTAGAAGAATTGGCCAAATTTGTTGAGTCAATCCCCTTAGGAAGAATGGGTACTGCCGACGAAATCGCGCAGGCAGTATACTTTTTAGCCAGTGAAAATGCCGACTATATAACAGGTCAAATTTTAGGCGTCAACGGCGGTTACGTAATCTGATACAAAAATTTAAATCAGCATTTCAGCGCCCTTGTCAACGTCACTATAACTTATCCTTAAATTAAGAAAATGGGTTATCTGAATAGGCAAAGACAAAAGCAAATAAAAATTTAAGCGCCTTGTGAAATAAAACTTTCGCAAGGCGCTTTTAATCTCTGAAATTCTTCGAATTTCGGATATTAAGTTTCTTTTTTAACTTATACTTTTGTTTTAAGATATTTTAAAAGTTCGCTTACAGGAAGTATTACCAAAGATAAGCCAAGCGCTATAAGGAACTGCCAAATAGTCAATATTGTAAAGCCGAAAGTAAATCCTATTGGCGTGAATACCAAGAAAATAATAATAAATACACAAGCGAAAACCGACTTGTTCATAAATGAATTCGAGAAAATTTCTTTGGTAAACACACTACCTTCAAGCTTGCTGTTAAAGCAGTGAATACCCTGCGCTATACCAAGAGTTGCAAAAGCCATTGTCATAGCAATTTCATAAGAATATACATTGCCTATACTAAACGAAACTATGGTGGCAACTGCGATAAACAAGCTTTGTATCATAAGAGAAACAAAGGATTTTGCATCGAGAATTTTTCTAATCTTTTTAAAGGACTTTTTCTTCATAACCGAGTTTTCTGCTTTTTCCATACTAAAAGAAATTGCGGGGGCAGAGTCGGTCAAAAGGTTTATAAGCAAAAGCTGAACCGCCGCTAAAACGGGGCTTTTAAAAATACAAGCACCAAGAAACATTAAAATAAGTTCTGCTATATTGCAACTGCAAAGATAATAAACCGCTTTTTTAATATTAGAGAAGAAACCGCGGCTTTCTTTAATAGCAGTAACCACCGAGCTAAAACTGTTTTTAAGGATAATGATATCGGCGTTACCCTTTGCAACATCGGTACCATACTGACCGATAGCACAGCCAACATCGGCGCAAGCAAGACTTTCAGCATCGTTTAAACTATCGCCCGTTACTGTGACAATTGCTTTTTCAGACTGCCACGCCTTTACTATTCTTAATTTATCGTTTGGTGTGACACGCGCATAAACACAGTATTTTTCAATATTTTCTGCCAATTCTTCATCGGTCATACTTTCAAGTTCTGCGCCGGTGATTGCTTCGCTATCGTCGGACATAATGCCCATCTCACGCGCTACCGCCTTTGCGGTATTAAGGTTATCACCCGTTACCATAACTACTTTGATATTAGCATTTTTACAAAGTTTAATATCCTCACATGCGCTCTTGCGGATGGGTTCTTTAAGCGCCAAAAGACCGACAAACGTAAGATTATCTTCTATCTCGTCTGGCTGTGGGTTAGCGGGAATCTCACTTAACGGCTTCATAGCAACACAAACATTACGGTAAGCCGAATTTGCTAATTCTTCGTTAACCTTTAAAACATCTTCCGCTTTGCAGTTAACACACTTAGGCACAATAACTTCGGGCGCACCTTTTACAATAGCAAAGGGACGCTCGTTAATCATTGTGATAACCGTCATGGATTTTCTTACCGAATCAAACGGAATCTGATTGATTTTAGGCATTAAATTTATAAGGTCGCTCTCGGTCATAGAATTGTATTTGAGACAAGCCTTTTTAATTGCTTTTTCGGTAGCGTCATTTTGAAGGGTTGAACAAACCGCACCAACCCTTAAAAGTATTGACGCACTTTCTGTCAAAGGCTCGGTTTCTAAATCCAATATTTCTTTACCGTCAAAAACCTTGCTTAAAATCATATCCTTATGAGTAAAAATACCTGTTTTGTCGGCTATAATTACATTGGTTTTACCAATAATCTCAAAAGCGTTACTTTCTTTAATTATGATTTTTTCTTTCAGAATACGGCCCGAACCGATAGCAATAACGATAGTTGCTATTGCAGGCAAGCCCTTAGGTATTGCCGCTACAGCCAAAGCCAATGCATTAAGCACCGCGTTAACAGATGTAATTGCAAAAGGCTCTGCCGAAGAAAAACTTTTAATAAGACTTATAAGAAAAACAAGTCCGCAAACCACCAAAACCGAAATATTAACAAATTTTCCAATAATGTCAAGTTCAGATTCAATAGGCAACTGCTTTGTTCCGATTTGCTCACTTATTGCGTTTGTTTTACCGTTTTCAGTTTCAAAACCTGTGGCAACTACAACCGCTTTAGCGCTGCCGTGAACAACAGTTGTTCCCGAAAAGACCATATTTGTGCGGTTCTCAAAAGGAACAATATCTTCAAGAATAGTATTTGCATCCTTTTCAACAGGTACTTCTTCCCCTGTCAAAGCCGACTCGTTACAGCGAAGCTCAAAAGATTCAATAAGTCGCGCGTCCGCCGAAACATAATCGCCTTCGCTTAAAAGGATAATATCGCCCTTAACCAATCGGTCGGCGGTAATAACCTTTTCGATACCTTCGCGCAAGACCTTTACCGTGGGATAAGTCTGACTCTTTATATCGTCAAGGGTGTTATCGCAGTTATAAAGATGGAACGCGCTTATAAGAGCGTTTATAACCAAAATCGCTATAAGCAATAAAGGCATATACGCCTGCGGCTGATTGTAAGCCAAAGACACTATAAAAGAAATTATGCTGACAATAATAAGGGTTATGGCAGTTTTGCTCTTAAACTGCAACAAAAATCTCTTTAATAAGGAGATTTTATCGCTGTCGCTGACTTCGTTACTTCCAAACTCTTCAAAACGTTCTTGAGCAACACCGTTGGCAAGACCCGTTTCACTATTTACCGAAAGTTCCTCTAATACTTCGTTTAGTTCGGCGCTATGCCAAATCATACTAACACCCTTTCGTAATAATCTTTCATTCGTTTCGCGTCTTCTGCCTGAGTTCCTGCAGATTCGCAAATGAAAATAGGCGAGCAACCGTATTTAACCGTCAAGTCCATAATCGGCTCGAAATCGGGGCCGTAAACAGTATCTTCAAAGGTTAAATGGCGCTTTTCTCCGCCTTGCGAGTATTCTATTTTAGAAAAATGCGAATGGAAGGTTTTAAGGCGGTCTGTACCCAAATTGTCGCGAATATCAGTGAAAATCTTTTCAAAATCGGCTTTAGTTTTAAGAATACCAAGGTCGCGCGCATTAAGGTGACCAAAATCGATACAAGGAATAATCCTTTCGTCAAGTTTACAAAGCTCTAAAACCTCGTAAAGTGTGCCCAACTGATTAACCTTTCCCATAGTTTCGGGGCAAATATGAATATGCGAAAGACCTTCGCGGTCTAAGGCATCTATTGATAAGCGCATTGTGTCTTTTGCAAGCATTAACGCCTCTTCGCGCGATATTTTACCGCAAGAACCTGTGTGAACGATAATTCTGTCACCGCCCATAGCATTAACCGCTCTGGCGGAAGCCAAAATATAATTAACCGAATTAAGTCTCTTTTCTTCTTCAACAGAAGACATCGAAATATAATAAGGTGCGTGGAGAGATAGGGTTATTCCCTTTTCTTTTGCTATATCGCCCAACTGTTTTGCTTTGTCGAGACCAATATTAACACCGCGTCCGCACTGATATTCAAAACAGTCAAGCCCCATTTTAACAACATATTCCGGAACCTGTAGGCTATGCTTATAGCCCATAGTTTTAAAACTTTCGCTTGTCCCCGCAGGGCCGAATTTTGCCGCCATACTATACCTCCGTATTAGTAATTTTAAGCGCTTTTATAAGCCACGCTTCAACCTTACGCTTCATACGAAAACGCAAAGAAGTTTCGGGTTTTATGGGGGTTAACAAAACGGTTTTTACCCCTACAAAATTTCCGCCTAAAACATCGGTGAAAATCTGGTCACCCACAATAGCGGTTTCTTTACGCTTTGATTTGAGCCTTTTTAAAGCACGCAAGTAACCAAACGGCAAGGGTTTAAGCCCCAGACTTATATAATCGAGCCCGATTTTTTTTGCAAAAGGCTCTAAACGCTTGGAGCGCGAATTGGAAAGAACGGTCATTTTAATCCCCTTACTTCTCATATTAAAAAGCCAGGCAGTAAGACCGTCGGTAAGAACTTGTCCGTGATGTGTGGATAAAGTATTATCAACATCAAGAATAAGCGCTTTTATATTGTATTTTTTTAAAATATCAACTGTGATATCAGTTATTTTATCTAATTTAATATCAGGTTTAAACATAAACATTCCTCAAATAAAAAAGCGGTTGCACGCAACCGCTTTTTACACGAAAATATTAGCGGAACTTTCTTTTACGAGCAGCTTCCGACTTCTTTTTACGCTTTACAGAGGGCTTTTCATAGTGCTCTCTCTTGCGAACTTCCTGAATAACGCCATCTTTAGCGGTCTGTCTTTTGAAACGACGCAAAGCGTTATCGAGAGATTCGTTTTCTTTAATTCTAACTTGGCTCATTATATTCCCTCCCTCCGCAGAAATGCAGGGGTTTTATTAAGTATTTTTCGGGGTAAACCCCAATTTAAAGGATTAACCTTTTAAAGAAATAGCATTTGCAACTATTGCCAACACAAAGAAAATTATTGCAATATACTTTGTGTAGCGTGCTAACATAGCATCTACCGTTCTTGCCTTGTTCTTGGAAAGAAAAGTATCCGCGCCGCCTGAAATTGCACCGTTAATACCTGCGCGGCGACCTTGCTGGAAAAGAACAGCAATTATAATAGCAAGCGAAACGAGTATCACTAATGCACCGATTATATATTCAACTACGCCCACCTGTTTCACCTCCGATTAGAAATAACATACATAACCAAAATATATAATAACATACATATTAAAATTTTGCAACAAAAATTTTAATATTTTTTATTTTACAACGATATTTACGAGTTTTTTTGGAACATAAAGTTCTTTAATAACATTTTTACCCGTTATTTCAGCCTTTACAGCCTCTTGCTCTTTCGCAAGCGAAATAGCATCTTCAGCGGTAATATCGGCAGGAATGTTAAAACGCGCTCTGATTTTACCGTTAATCTGAACAACAATTTCAACCGTGGCATCAACACACTTTGCTTCGTCATATTCGGGCCACTTTGTTTGATTAAGCATACCCGAGAACCCGCACATTTCCCAAATTTCTTCGGTAATATGAGGCGCAAATGGGTTAAGCAAGGTAATAAAGGTCTTATATTCGTCCTTTGTAATCTTGCCTGTAGCAGTAATAGAGTTCATAAGAGCCATCAAAGCCGCAATAGCGGTGTTCATCTTCAAGGTTTCAATATCTTCGGTAACCTTTTTGATTGTTCTATGCATTTCGGCTTCAATTTCCTTACGATAACCGCTTTCATCAGTCATAATGTCACCTAAAGCCCAAACTTTGTCAAGGAAACGCTTACTGC
>CAYQFW010000078.1:0-6131 GCA_964416955.1 uncultured Ruminococcus sp. | reverse complement strand
GGCGAAACGCCTCCCCTACATTCCTGTATGCACCAAGCACCGTCCCTTCCATGTCATTGCGAAACCAGTGCGCACACTGGTTGTGGCAATCCGCATCCCAATGTAGGGACACCGCAAGGAGCGGTGTCCCTACGATTCAGCCATCGTTAGACCTGCGAAGGGAAGATTTTGTAATTTTTTGTTGCTTTTTATAAAATTGTGTCTTGCAAGATAGTGTATTTATAAGTATAATATATTCTGTATCGTTATATTCGCCATTATGCGCGGATCTGTATTGAAGTATTAGGAGGTACATAGTATGAAGCGGTTACTGGCAATGCTGTTGGCAGTGGTCATGATCCTGTCCTGCCTGCCTGCAATGGCCTTCGGTGTTTTCGCCACTGAGGAAGAGACCGTTGCGCCCACCGAGGCTGCTCCGGCGCAGATTCCCGAAGAGGAGCCTGTACTGGTAGAGAAAGTGACGGAGCCTGTCCAGGAGGAAACAGAACCTGCAGAGGAGAATCCTGCTCCCACCAAGATGGAAGAACCTGCAATGCGTACCGGTGATCTCAACACCTGCGGCGACGACCTGACCTGGGAACTGGACGATGAAGGCGTTCTGACCATTTCCGGTGAAGGTCCCATGGACGATTACGCCAACGATCCTGCTCCCTGGGCAGATGAGAGCGTGGAGAAGATCGTCCTGGAGGAAGGTGTCACCACCATCGGCGCTTACGCGTTCTGCGATATGGCCGATGTGACCGCGGTTTCTCTGCCCTCTACCTTGCTGACCATTGATGCCGGCGCCTTCCAGCTGTGTACCATGCTGGACACCATCAAGCTGCCCGAAAAGCTGCAGGGTATTGGCGAAAAGGCATTTGAAAGCTGCGTCAGCCTTACCGGCACCCTGACCATTCCTGCCAGCGTTGCTTTGGTGGGTAACGGCGCCTTCATGGATTGCGACGGCCTCACCGGCGTGAATGTGGGCGGCGGTCTGTCTGTCCTCAGCGAGGGCCTGTTCGCTGACTGCGAAAATCTGCAGAATGTGAAGCTGGTCAGCGGTCTGAAGGAGATCAAGGACGAAGCTTTTGCAAACTGTACCTCTTTGGTAAATATTTCCGTTCCTTCTACCGTTTTGAAGATGGGCGAGGGTATCTTCAGCGGCTGCAGCGCTTTGGAGAGCATTGCTCTGCCCTATACCGGCGCTGCCGCGGAGCTCCACGAAGGGGATACCAGCTATCCCTTCGGCTACATTTTCGGCTCCAGTGAATACGATGACAGCGTTTCCGTAAAGCAGCGCTATTACACCGTTGCCGAAGAACCCACCTACTTTACCGCTACCTACTATATTCCCGCCAGCCTGTCCAAGGTCACTCTGACCCAGGCTGATGTGCGTCCTTATGCCTTTTATAACTGCGCCGGCCTGACCGCTGTCACCGTCTCTGACGAGACCAAGTACATCGGCAACTATGCCTTTGCCGGCTGCGCCGACCTGGAAGAGCTGATGCTCCCCGGCACCCTGACCCACATCGGCGAAGGCGCCGTTGACGGCTGCGCCAGCCTGGTAACTGTTTGGTACGAAGGCACCCAAAAGCAGTGGGACAAGGTCTCTATCGGTGACAACAACGCCCCTCTGGAAGATGTGGATGTTTTCTGTGTCAACAACTCCGGTACCTGCGGTGACTATGCCAACTGGGTACTGGACGATGAAAATACCCTGATCATCACCGGCAGCGGTGAGATGGAAGACTTCGGCGACTGGATCTATGTGCCCTGGTATGAGCACCGTGAGACCATCAAGTCCGTGGAGATCCGGGAAGGTATCACCTCCATCGGTAGCTTCGCCTTCTACGGTCACAGCGCGCTGTCCGGCGTTTCCGTTCCCGATACCGTGGAAAAGATCGGTGATGCCGCCTTCTATGGCTGCGCTGCCATGAGCAAGCTGACCCTGCCTGAGGAACTTACCTACATCGGCGATGAGGCCTTCTATGGCTGTGCCAAGCTGGCAGGGGAGCTGACCCTGTCCGACAGCCTGACCTACCTGGGCAAGGGCGCCTTTATCAACTGCAGAAAGCTCATCGGCGCCGTTACCGTTCCTGCCGGCGTGGGCGTTCTGAATGACGCTGTGTTCTCCGGCTGTTCCGGCCTTGTGGAGGTCGCGCTGGAAGACGGCATCGAAGCCATTGGCAATAAGGCCTTCTATGGCTGCTATAACCTGTCCGATATTACCATTCCCGCCTCCGTAACCGCCATTGGCGACGAAGCCTTCAGCGAGTGCGAGCGCCTCACCGCCGTAGAACTGCCGGAAAGCCTGGTGAGCCTGGGCGACGGCGCATTCTACTGCTGCTACGGACTGGAAGAGATCACCATTCCCGAGGGTGTCACCGAAATCGGCGCCGACACCTTCGCCGGCTGTATTGCTTTGACTGAGGTCGTTGTTCCCGATACTGTGGAATCCATCGGTGACTACGCTTTCAGCAACTGCATCAGCCTTGCTGACATCACCCTTCCTGCTAACAAAGTGGAACTGGGTGTGGGTATTTTCTCCGACTGTTCCGCCCTGGTGGAAGTGGAGATCCCCGAAGGCATGACCGTCATCGGCGATAGTATGTTCGCCGACTGCATCGAGCTGGAGACTGTCATTATTCCCGAAGGCGTTACCGAGATCGGCGCCAATGCCTTCTCCGGCTGCGTCAATCTTGCCAATGTGGAACTGCCCGACAGCCTGACCGCTATCGGCGCCAGCGCCTTCCAGGGCTGCGAAAGCCTGGAAGGGGAGCTGATCATTCCTGAAAATGTGGAAGAGCTGGGTGACAGCGCCTTTGCAAAGTGTGTCGGCATCACTTCCGTGATCCTGCCCGAAGACCTTGAAACCATCGGCAACAACCTGTTTGATTCCTGCGCTTCTTTGGAAGAGATCAATATTCCCTCCAATATCAACAAGATCGGTGACCATGCCTTCAACGGCTGCGCCAAGCTGGCCCAGGTGGAACTGTCTGCAGGCCTGAAGTCCATCGGCAAGTATGCCTTTGCAGGCTGCTCCGCCCTGGCAGAGATCACCCTGCCCAATACAGTCACCGAGATCGGCGAATACGCCTTCTCCTCCTGTACTGCCCTGAAGGAGATCACCGTTCCCTCCGGCGTTACCGCCATCGGGGAAGGTACCTTCAATCACTGCGTCCGGCTGACACAGGTCCAGATTCCCTCCGGTGTCAAAACCATTGGCAAGGAGGCCTTTGCGAACTGCCTGAGCCTGGTAAGCGTCACCATTCCTTACAGCGTTAAGGAGATCGGCGAGAATGTGTTCCTCCACAGCAATGAGATCAACCATATCCTGTTCGCAGGCCTGGAGTCTCAGTGGAACACCATCACCATCCATGAGAGCAATACCCTTTTCGTTGACCCGGATGTGATCCTCCACTACAAGGCCAAGGGCAACGAAGTCACCACCGGCTGGATCGGTACCGGCCTGTACGGCTACTGCTCCATCTGCGAGGCAGAAATGGAATTCGGCGCCGTGGATGTAGCAAACTGCCTGCTGTATATGGACAGCTCCGCTGTTTACACCGGTAACTGGATCCGTCCCCAGGTCATGCTGTACACCGTCATGGGTGAAAAGCTGGACAAGGACACCGACTATACCGTATCCTATTCCAACAACAAGAATGTGGGCAAGGCTGTTGTTACCGTCACCGGTAAGGGCGAATGCACCGGCAGCTTCACCGCAACCTTCGATATCCTGCCTCCCAAGGTAGAAGATGTGGAAGTAGCTTCTACCACCAAGACCTCCGTCAAGATCACCTACGACGGTGTTGCCCCCGCTTCCCATTACGATATTTATGTGGACGGCGCGTACTTTGACAGCACCGGCTACCGCTACTTCACCATCACCGATCTCACCCCCGGTCAGACCTATGAAGTCAGTGTTGTGGCTGCCAAGTCCATTGGCGAAAACTACTACGAGGGTGAACCCAGCGATCCCATTGAGGTAAGACCCAGCCAGAGCATCGCAAATTACAGCGCATCTCTGGAATACGCCTCCGTGGCTTACGACGGCACCGGTAAGACCCCCGATGTGACCCTGAAGACCTCCGCTAATGGCGATATCCTCATTGAGAACGAGGACTACACGGTAGAATATAAGAACAACCGCCTCATGGGTAAAGCTAAGGTGGTCATTACCGGTATCGGCTGCTACAGCGGCACCGTCACCAAGACCTTTACCATCCAACCCGGTCAGGTGGAAAACCTGGAGATCGATGAGATTACCTCCAGCTCCGTTACCATCACCTTTGACGAAGTTCCCGGCGCTGACGAGTACTGGATCTACCGTGGCGGCATCCGCAGAGCAAAGGTCACCGACACTTATTATAAGACCACCGGTCTGAGCGTGGGTACCACCTATAAGTTCTATGTTAAGGCTGTTGCAGAGGTAGATGGCGACGATTATGTTGGTGAGGCCAGCGAAACTCTGTCCGCAAGACCCACCTACACCATCGACGACTACACCTTTACTGCCAAGGATGTGACCTATACAGGCAAGGAAGTCACTCCCTCTGTTACGCTCAAGAGCGTTTCCGGCAGAACCCTGAAGAAAGACAGAGACTACACCATCACCTGTACTGAAAATGTGGAGATCGGCACTGCCACCGTTACCGCCACCGGTAAGGGCAAGTACTCCGAAACCATCTCCACCACCTTCAGCATCGTTCCCGGCAAGGTGGGCACTCCCACTGTGAAGGTCATCGACGGCGAAACCGTGGAGGTCTCCTTTGAGGAAGTGAAGGGCGCGCAGTGGTACGAGCTGTTTGCCAACGGCACGTCTGTGGGCATCACCCCCAATACCAAAATCAATATCACCGGCATGACCCCCGGCAAGACCTATAAGATCACTGTCCGCGCTGTTACCGAGGTGGACGGCGAAGACTACTGCGGCAGCCAGAGCGGTTCTGTGACCGTTAAGCCTCTGCACAAGATTGAAGACTGCGATGTGATCTTGTCCGCAAAGGAATTTGCCTACACCGGCAAGTGGATCCGTCCTGAGGTTACCGTGGAACTGGACGGTGAGGAACTGGTAGCGGGTGAAGACTACACCCTGAAGTACCGGAACAACAAGTACACCGGAAAGGCCTATGTGCAGATCACCGGCAAGGGTGGTTACACCGGCTCTGTGAAGGAAGAGTTTATCATCAAGCCTGCCCAAATCACCGGCGTGAAGGTGAAGTCTACAACCAGAGATTCTGTAAAGCTGACCTTCAACAAGTCCTCCTCCATTACCTACTATGAGGTCTATCTGAGACTTGCAGGCGCGGAAGGTGACTTCGTATACCGGGGCAAGACCTCCGGCGGCACCTACACCCTCAACGATCTTGAGATGGGTGAGATCTACGAAGTTGTGATGAAGGGCCGCAAGACCGTGGGCGGCACGACCTACTACGGCGAGGAAAGCGATCCCATCTATGTATGGGCAGGCACCGATATTGGCGGCTACTACGCCAAGCTGGAGTACACCTCTGAGGTTTACGAAGGCGCTGACCTGTATCCTGTTGTGACCTTGAAGACCTCCAGCCGTTCCGGCGCAAAGACCCTCACCGAAAATGTTGACTACTTCGTGTCTTACTACAATAATGATGCTCCCGGCAAGGCAACGGTGGTCATCACCGGTTGGGGCGTTTACTCCGGCACCATCACCAAGACCTTCACCATCAAACCCGCAGAACCCACCAATGTGACTGCCACCGCCCTGAGCAAGTCCAAGATCGAAGTCAGCTTCGACGAAGTGGAGGGCGCAACCTCTTACTGGGTCTATGTAAACGGCTACCGGAAGGCCAAAATCGAAGACACCACCTGTGTGATTTCGGGCCTCAGCAAGAACAGAACCTACAAGATCACCGTGAAGGCGGTGACCACCGTAGACGGCACCAATTACACCAGCGCCGCTACCGAAGCCATCAAAGTAAAGACCCTCAGCTAACACAAAAAAGCCACTCCGGAAGGAGTGGCTTTTTTAGTTGACAGTTGACAATTATTGTGTCATTGCGAGCCAGTGCGCACACTGGCGTGGCAATCTCACCGACTTCCCGGTACGACAGCCTAAACCCCGTGTCATTGCGAAACCAGTGCGCACACTGGTTGTGGCAATCCGTAATCCC
>CAYQFW010000077.1:0-6198 GCA_964416955.1 uncultured Ruminococcus sp. | reverse complement strand
TATCACCGTCATACAATGCAAGGATAACGGTTTTTCCGGTTTCAATATTGATTGGAGTAATGGTAAAGGATTTTTTATCTTCTGAAACAGTTGTTTTTGTTCCTTCAAACTTAACAACAGTCAATGTATAAGTGTTATCGGTATATCCTGTTGCTCCTGTCAAAGTAATGATAACTTCCGTTTCTTCTTCATCAAGCGATATAGTTTCTGTTCTGTTTGAGAACACAGTTGAACCGTTTATCTTAAAACGTCCGCCTGATGCTGAAACAGGAGTGATATTAAATTCAGTTGCATCTTCATCCACATAAACAGTATATTCCTTAATGTCATTTGCAAATTCTTCTGTCCAAAAACCATCAGTTGTTATTGATTCAACCTTTGCATATGCTTTTACTGTGATTTCCCTTGTAGCAAAAACCTCAGGATTGTTCAATGATTTTGCAGTAATGATAACCGGTCCGTTTTTTATTGGTGTTAAAACGCCATCTGTTGTAATACTTGCTATTGAGGCATCATTCACCGACCACTCTACATCATATGTTGAGTAGTCAGGAGTAACAATCGCTATGTATTTTGTTGGTGTATCAATTACCACTTCACCCTCAATACTAATGCTTTCAGGGAATTTAGCTTTAATTGTTGCATTTGCTCCAACAAGCTCAACAAATTGATAATCTGATGTGCTGTCCATTAATACACTATTGTTTGTAAGACTGATTGTGATATCCTTTATATCTGCAGTTCTTGATACATCAAAGTAAATATCAAATACCTCTATCGGTGTTTTTGTAGGCATTGCCTTGTTGTCAGAATAAATTACAATGATTTCCGTAGTTGTGTACTCGCCATTAACAGTAGCCTTTTCCCGAATCACTTCAGCAATGTCTGATTTTTTCTCTAATTTGGAGATACTTAAAGAGTTGGGATATTTAACATACATGGTAGCATATGTAATATTTTCTCTGTCTGTACCAAGAGTCAAGGTGTATTTTACATCAGTATCACCAACTTGCATAGAGGTTGCACCACTCAGCACAGCCTTGTTCACAAGCAAATCTGCAAAGAACGGATAAACAGTGGTATCTTTTTCATACTCGTATGCTTTTAAGCTATTACCCTCAGAATCTGTAAGCTTTGTTCCGTTGCCGTCAACCTCGGTATAATAACCAACAAAATCATAGCCATATTTTTCAGCGGGAGTTATTACATAGTTCTCACCATAGGTTGCATTTGAGCTGATTTCATAGCCATCAACAGAAATATTGTATGTCTTATACTTATATACAGCTTTGAATGTCACATCGCCTGCAACAGTCATTCCGTCTGTGAACCCTTCCCAATAATCAAAGGTATATGCACCCTTGTCTGACGGTACAGAAGGAGCTGTTATCATTGTACCGTAATCAACAGTTGCTGATTTTAATACTGTTCCATCGTTATCAACAAACCTATATGTATATTGATTTAATGTACTTGTATAAGTGGCAACAAATGTAATATCTTCTGTCAAGCTCATTCCGTTAATATAATTGCTCCACGAAGCAAAGGTATAAGAATATTGAACAGTTGATGCTTTAGTCGGGTTCTCAGGAACAATGATATCGGTACCATAATCAGCAGTTACTGATTTAATTTCTGTTCCGTCATCATTCTTAAATACATAGGTATACTGATTAATTACAGGAGTGTATTTTGCAGTAAATACCACATCTCCTGCAACTGTCATACCATCACTATAACCGTCCCAGCCTATAAACTTGTAAGAATACTGCTGAGTAGCATTTTTGCTCGGTACAGTAGGTAAAATAATTATTGAACCATAGTCTGCTTTTTGTTCCTTAACCAACGTACCATCTTCGTTTACAAACTTGTATGTATACTGATTCAGTATAGAATTATATACTGCCACAAAAGTAACATCACTTGTAATAGTCATACCATCAGTATAGCCTGCCCATTCTTTGAATGTGTACGTATACTGAACATCAGCATCCTTTTGTGGAGTTGTGTCGGGAACAACAATTTTTGTCCCATAATCGGCTGTAAGCTCCTTTAACACTTCACCATCTTCATCGGTGAATTTATAAGTATATTGATTGATAGTTGAAGTGTAGGTCGCTTTGAATGTAACATCACCTGTCAAAGTCATACCGTCAGCATATCCGCTCCAACCTGCAAATTCATAGGAATACTGTGCAGTTGCTTCTTTTTGCGGATTTCTCGGAACTTCAATAATGCTGCCGTAATCTGCTGTAACAGTTTTAATCTCGGTTCCGTCTTCATTTTCAAAACGATAGGTATACTTATTTGTGATTGGCTTGTATGTTGCAACGAATATCACATCATCAACGATAACACCATCAGTATAGTTTTCCCATCCTGCAAACTCGTAAGAGTATTGAACAGTTGAATCCTTTGCAGGAGCTTCAGGCGGTGTTATCTGTGTGCCGTAATCAACAGTATCTTCAGAAAGCACATTGCCGTTCTCGTCCATAAACACATAAGTATATTGATTTAAAACACTTGTATATCTTGCATTGAAGGTGATGTCTTTTGTAACTTTCATACCTCTGACATAGCCCGTCCACGATGCAAAGATGTATGTATATTGCTGATCTGAATATCCGTCAGGAGCAGCAGGAGTAACAATTACTGTTCCGTAGTCAACAGTTGCTTCCTTTACTACATTTCCTGCATAATCAACAAATTTGTAGGTATACTGATTTGTGATTTCTTCATATGTTGCTTTAAAGGTTTCATCCTTGGTTACTGTCATACCGGCAGTATATCCGCTCCAACCGATAAACTTATACGAGTATTGGTCAGTAGATGCTTTTGACGGATTTCCCGGAGGAGTTATAGTCGTACCATAATCAACTGTCTGTGTTTTAATCACACTGCCATCCTCATCAACAAACTTGTAGGTATATTGATTTACAGTGGATGAATATACCGCTGTGAATATCATGATTTCAGCTTTCTGAGTTGTTCCGTCTGAGTATCCGTCCCAACCACTAAAGGTATATGTATACTGTGCATCTGCTTCTTTTGAAGGATTTGCAGGCGGTGTGATAACAGTCCCGTAATCAACTGTATCTTCTTTTAATATAGTTCCATCTTTATCAACAAACCGGTATGAATATTTATTTGTTGTTTTTGAGAATAACGGAGTAAATGTTATATCACCCGTTACTGTCATATCATCACGATAGCCATCCCAGCCTGTAAATGTATAGGTAAATTCATCATCAGGTGCTTTTGTGATTTCTTCCTGAGGTAATTCTATTACAGTTCCGTAATCAACAGTTTTTTCTAAAATCGTATTACCAAGTGCATCAACAAATTTATATGTATATTGGTTAACGGTGTTTGAATATGTTGCCGTGAAAGTAATATCCTCTGTTGCTTTCATTCCGGTTGTGTAGCCATCCCAGCCTGTAAATGTATAAGTATACTGTGTATCAGGAGCTTTAGATGGATTGGAAGGCGGTGTAATCATTGTGTTATAGTTGACAGTTTTTTCTTTTAAAACCGTTCCATCCCAGTCAACAAATTTATATGTATACTTGTTGATAGATGCAGAATATGTCGCATAGAAATACAAGTCCTCTGCTGTCTGTGTAATACCTTCAGTAAATCCGTCCCAACCTGTAAATGTATATGAATACTGTGCCGAGCCCTGCTTTATCGGGTTTTCAGGCGGTATGATTTCAGTTCCGTAATCAACAGTATCTTCCTTTAAAACTGTTCCGTCTTCGTCAACGAAATGATAGGAATATTGGTTTGCCGTGTATTTTACATATATATTAGTGTTTTGAGAAATAGTAGAATTTACATCATACTTTGTTGTCATTTCTGCATCGCTATATAATTCAACAGAATTTTCCTCTTTATTGGGTATCCATGATTGATCAAAATTTGCATCAAGGTCGCACTGACTTGTCGAAACTATATCACCATTTTTATCGATAAAATCAACTATGTGATAGAATGTTTTTGATGCATTTGTAATATGTTCGTTTGAACTACCAAAGTTTATTAAATTCCAATCTGACTGTGTGCCATTATATCTCACTTTAACCCATCTGGTAAAATAGAATGCAGCTGCACCAACGGACTTTAGCTTGTTGGGAATGTCAATATTAAGTAAATTATCACAACAGTTAAAAGCATATGCCCCAATCTCAGTAACATTTCTACCCATAGTTACATCCATATCTTTAGTAACATTTGCAATAAAATACTGTGGTATTCTTGTTACATTTTCTCCTATTCTAATTGTTACTTTAGACGTATTTTCACACGAATCAGAAAACACAGATGATGTGCGTCTTCCAGTAGTACTAAGGCTTCCTTCCGTAAAATCTGCACAGTTTTTAGCATTAAAATTAATAAAAGTCAGATTTGAACAAGACGCAAAAGCAAATTCACCAATATTGGTTACTAATTCAGGAATTGTAATACTAGCAAGCTTGCTACAGAAAGCAAAAGCATACTTTCCTATGTTCGTCACACTTTCAGGAATATCGACTTCTAATATGCTACTACATCCACAAAACATATAGCTACCAACAGAAGTTACTTGTTCTCCTATAACAACCTTCTTGATATCGTTTTTTAACGCATAAAAAGGAGAAGGGTTAGTAGAACTACCATAACTATAGTCGTACATTTTTCCGCTTCCGCTAATTGTCAAAGTGCCATTAGAATCTAATATCCACGTAAGGTTTGTTCCGCATTTGCCACTTGATGATGCATAAACCGTCATTGTCGCAGGAAACAGTGCAACAATCATAACTATTGATAAAAGTAAACTTAAAATTCTTTTTTTCATTTATTATCATCCTTTCTTTTTTTACAACTTCCGCAGAGTTTATCTTGTAATTTAAAATCAACATCGCCTTTATACAAGCTTAAAGACACTCCTGAGCTTTCGTTACGATATTTCTTTAACATCTCACAATCTTCTACTTCGGAATAATCTATAACTCCCGGAGCTAATGATATTTTAAATTCTTTCCAAGTAAGATGGCTAAAATTTAACACTATCTTATATTTTCGAGGATTGTCTTTATAATTTATTTTTGCACTCAGCTCATCATCCAATCTAACAAGTAGCCGAGTTTCTTTTTCATAATACCAAATCAGCCCTTTGATATTACCACAATGGGTCTTTTTGAATACCTCAAACTCTTCGTTTGTTATGTTGTAATTTGTCATTGTATTGTATTTTAATGCGACATTTTGAGGCTTTCGCTGTTTTGTTTCTATGTCTTTGTTTGCATATAAAACATCAACGAAACTAATTTCTGCATTTTCTCCATTTTTTATATCACAGACCTTTCTTAACTTATTGTTGTTTTCAAACTCCCAAAGTTCATATTTTCCTTCTTGTATAAGCTTTTTGATTTTTGCTTTCGTGAAAATAATACTTCCACCTTTTCCGTCTATTCCGGAATATAGATACCACAGAGGTAAGTTTTCATTAACTCCGGTTGAAAAGCAGAGTGTAAAATATGCTGTTCCGTCAAATTGTTCTCTATCTTTTCTATCGTTCAATTCACGAACATCAGATACCCAAAACTCGCAACTCTTCAGGATACTATCTATCACTTCCAATTTGGTATAGTGAATATATTTTGAATGTTCATATTCCCTTGTTAGATAGCAAGAAAGTTCTGAACTTGTTTGAAGTTTTGAAAAACAATTCCAAGGCAGTTTTGAATCCATTGTTTTTGCCTCCTAGCAACCAACAATTCCACATAATTGCGATTATGTGGAACACCTATATGAACAACTATTTAAAATACATAAGCTATTATAGCACACACAATACAAAAAATCAATAATTTTAGTAAAATTTACAAAAAATCTTCGATATGCACAAAAAACGACAGCAAAAGTTGACCGATGAAAATTTATTGACTAACATCGGTCTTATTTTCGTGTCTAAAACTACAAATAACTGACACTTTACATTCTGCTTTTGCCACATAATCGCAATTATGTGGTTTTTTATTTAGCACCGCAACAATCCAAGCTTCTGCATTTGTCTGCGATGCACTTCGTCTGTACTCATTGTATATATTCTTGTTGTATTTACTGATGAATGCCCTAAAATATCAGCAAGTCTTACAATATCCTTCTGCAAGCTGTAATAAGTTCTCGCAAAAAGATGACGAAAACTATGCGGATATA